>JAEWSN010000237.1 GCA_023459915.1 Bacillota bacterium | reverse complement strand
CCGTGATGGTTTCCGGATCATACGGATCCACGGCATGCCCGGTGACTATCAGTCCATCCACGCCCAGCGCGTCACACGAACGGATGAGGGTGCCCAGGTTTCCCTTGTTGGATGGTCTGTCAAACAGTACCAGCACGGGGTTCTCGGACAACTTGATCTGATCCGGGTTTTCCTTCCTCATTTTCACAATCGCCAACAGCTCAGAGGTGTCGGTCTTGCCGCTCAATCCCTCCATCAGCGGCGCCGTCAGCGCAAAATTCTCCTGTGTCCGGACGGTATCCAGCAAATTGGTCGCCCATCCGGACAGTTTCGTTTCATAGGCGTACAGAAAGGACTCAATGGTCCAGTTGTTCCGGATGGCCTCGTTGATGTTCCGAACCCCTTCAACCAGAAAGCTCCCGTAGCGGAATCGCTTGTTCCGGTTGCCTCGCAGCACCTCGAACTTTTGGTATTGGGCATTGTTTGAATAAATCCGCGTTTCTTTCACGTCATGCTCCCCTATCAGCCGGCCGGACATGCCGGGATGCCGTTTCCTGGCCTATTTCACGCTTCAAGCAGTCTCCTGTGTCATCACCATGATGTCAGCCTCTTTCGAATCGCCAAAAACCACCTTCACCACCAGCGGCATCACGGTGCGGATGCGCTCAAACCAGTCATATCCATAAGACGGGTCAAGGTGATGCAGCATGGTGCTCAGCGCAGTGCCGTGGGTGCCAATCACGAGGCTCCCGCCCGGATGGCGCTTCAGCACTTCAGCCAGCGCGCCGACATTTCTGGCCTGCACTTCTGCCAGGCACTCCCCGTCTGTCAGTTTATACTGGAAATCCGCCCACTGGCGCCTGGCGAAAGCATGAAAATCCTCAATCCAACCGGCATCCACCTTCCTCTCCCGGAAGGCCTCCACCCTTTCTATCGGCAACCCACGCTGAACCGCGAGCGGTCGTACGGTATCCACCGCCCGAAGAAAAGGACTTGAATAGACATGATCTATGGGGATACCGGCAAAGCAACCCACCAATGACTCCGCATCCAGCTTTCCCTTTGCGGACAGCGGCCGCACCGCGTCCTCCCGAACGCTGAAATCCGGCTGTGCATGCCGTATGAAGTAGACCGTTGTCCTCATGCGGAAGTCCTCTTTGCCGTGAAAAACACCCGCCGGAAGGGAAACAGCACATGACTGTCGGCCTGTACAGGATAAGCCATTCGAATCTTATGCAACACAGAGTCGATGAATCGATCCTGCCCCGGCTCATCCAGCCTGTCGAGATATGGCTTCATGCCCGTGGAACGGTACCATGCCACAATGGCCTCGTGATCCTGCAAGGCGTGATGATAGGTGGTCTCCCAGACCTGCACCTCAGCGGTCAGCCTGGCCAGCACATCATAGTAGAACGAAGGCTCCTGATACAACGGCGTATCATCCAGACCGGACAACACGGACTGGAACGCAGGTTCTGCCGCGACTTCCCGTATGGCCACGCTGATGGGCATGGCCCAGGCATTCGGAACCTGAACCGCAAGCACCCCACCCGGATTGAGCATGGCATACAACCGCGGCAACAGCTGCCGGTGATCCGGAACCCACTGAATCACGGCATTGGAAAAGACAATATCGAACAGCCCGAACACGGACAGGTCCTCCGTGATGTCATGAACCGCCCACTTCATGTCCGGATAAGTTGTTTCCGCCTTGCGGATCATCTCCTCGGAACTGTCGACGCCAATGATCTCGGCATGCGGCCATCGCTCGCGCAACTGTGCGGTGCTGTTACCCGGTCCGCAGCCAATGTCGATGATACGCCCTGGCGTCTCCAGCTCAATGCGGGAAACAAGGTCTTTGGCCGGTTGTGTTCTCTCTTTCTCAAACCGCAGATACAGGTTCGGATCCCATGGGGCCATGTGCACACTCCTTCTCCTGACTCCCCTACATGCTTGTGATGCTGTCACCACTGCACCTGCCCTTGCCGTACAAGAGCCACTTCCTATTTCCCGCTTCCTTCAAAAAACACCCTGACCATTTCCGTGTACACGTCGGGCTCCCGCAGGCTGGTTTCTCCGTGCTTCTTCCCGGCCATCACCCGCAACTCGCTCCCCGTGACGGCTTCATGCAAACACTGAGCGGATTTTTTCATCACGCCCAACTCCTTGCCGCCGACAAGAATCAATACCCTGGCTGCCGTTTCACGCACGGTTGGTTTGAGGGTATACCGGCTGTTGCTGGTTGTGAGATTGATCAATGACTGCCTGGACATCCGCCGGCTTTCCTGAAAATAGGTTTCGAACAGATCATCGGGGATGCATAGGCTTTTTGCCTGCATCCGCGCGAACCAACGCTTCCCAATCAAGCCATATGACAAGGAAAGCATGGACCCCGCCAGTTTTTCCGCCCCCGGCATCGGAATCAGCAACGCGCTTTCAACAACAGCACAGGTTGCGATGTCCTTTCGGCGGGCCAGCATCTCCACGACAATCTGCGCGCCAATCGACAGCCCGCACAAAGCATGCACGTGCCCGCCAAACCGTTCATCCACATACGCAAGCAAAGTCTCCGCCTCCGCCTCTATGCTTGCAAACTCGGTGTCTGCGGCTTCTCCATGTCCATCCAGCACGGCTGTCACAACATGATAGTCCGCCTTCAAACCATTCGTCACGTCCCGCCAGGACCAATCCGACAAACCGCCCCCATGGAGCAGCATCACCACCGGGTTTCCCGGCTTCCCTGTTTCGTGGAAAATCATTCGATGGCTCCTTTCGCCCGACCACGCAATGCGTCACCTGCCTCGCGAATACATCCACACATGACACGACACGTCATCACCACTGCCCACGGCACAGCAACCGCTCACAGACCGCCACCAGCAAGGTGGTGACGGTGTTGGCAACCACTGTGGTGAGAACGAGTTTGATCCTGGCTGTTTTTTCTGGAATGTCGCGGTGCAGCAGCCACACCACCACCGGAACCTCCACCAGCAGCGTCAGCGCCAGATATCCACCCAGAATCATGTAATATGGCCCCTTGTTGAAGGCTCCCAGCAGGTTGAACCCGCCGCTGGTGGGAATGAACCGCCAGGCCCGGAACAGATATGGTGCAAGAAAGGAGGTCAGATTCGAAAGCCCAACCACCAGCAGGGTTTTCTTCAACGAGGGGATCCTGGCAATCTTCCATATCGCAGCCGTTTCGATCAACAACGTGAACACGACAGCAAATGGGAAAACCAAGAAAGGGCTCATTGTCACCCAGTGCCAGGATGAATTGGCGGATGCCAGGGTTGGACCGCCAAGGAGCAGCAACAGGACAGTCGGAAGCAGGAGTCGCCACTTGATTCTCATTTGTTCACTCCAATCTGATGTTCACTCCGATTGGATGTTCACTCCATTCGGATGTTCGCTCCATTCGGATGTTCGCTCCAGTCCGGTCTGCGGATAGGGGAACTGGAACCATTTTATCAGGTTATACGCAAAACGGGACTGGAGTAGAAATTCCACTCAGTGCGGCTCCTCATCACAATCACCCGCTATACGGGTTCATAACTGGCCAAAAGGATGTGATGCAACACCTCGAAGGATTCCCCGAACGCCTTTCTGATGGCGGCGCGATGTTCCACATCGAACGCCTTGATTTTTTCCTCCGGCAAGGACGCGCCAATCCCCCTGCACGCGCGGATTCTGCCCACCCAGTTGTCCAACTGGAACGGAATCTTCTCATCATAGGAAATGACCTGCTTCACACGGAATCCGTCCTGCTCCCAGGCCTTTGCGTCCACTTGCATGCGGGTATAACCGGACCCCTTCCAATCCGGGTTGTACCGCAGGATACTCTCTTCGGACAGACTGGAAACCGCATCCTCTCCCGGCACCCATGCCATCCACATGGTGACGAACATTCCACCGGCTCTCAGCATGCGCCTGATTTCAGGCAGCACGATGGATTTGTCGAAGTACAGGAAGCACTGGCAGGCGGTGATGACATCGAACGCGCCGTCCGGCATCCCGGTGTCTTCCGCCGGACGCGCATGGAAGGCGATTTCCATGCCCTGATCCTTCGCAAGCGCTTTGGCCACTTCGATTTGCTCAGCGGAACGATCCGTTCCGACAAACCGCGCGCCATGCGGGTACAACCCGCGGGGCAGCACACCGGTACCTGTTCCCAGGTCCAGGATGTCCTGCCCCTTCAAGCCGATTCCCATGGACAGCAGCTTGCGATAGAAGGAATCCGGATAGATATCCCGGTACTTCCCATAGTCCTGCGAGGTCCGCCCCCATTCAAACGCTTTTCCATTGTCGATGTCCCGCCAGTGTGCCGGTGGGTCCATCCTTTTCCCTGTACGCTCCCCGCACATAAACGCCAACTCCTCCCAATGATTGGTCAACCAAAGGATTTCGTCCCGAAAACGTGTTGCCTTGCCCCTTTCCGACGAAAACATGTCCGGCTGAATCCACCAGAACACCTCCAGGCACCAGGTGATTCGGAAGGCATCGGCCACGTCCCGCATGGACAAGGGCAGCAGTCCCCGATACCCATCGCAGAACGCACGAACCAATTCCCAATCCATCGCGCCTTCATTCCAGGCAAAAGACAGCAGGCACCTGCCCACATCATGCCACAAATAGCTGTACTGGTTTCTGTCAAAGTCTATGACGGCAGCGACCCTGTCCGAATGGAACAGGATGTTGTCGGAGGAATAGTCCTCATGGGCAATCCCCTTCGGAACCCGGTCATAAAGCGTTTCATCCAACAGAGGCAGCACCTTCGCGACAGACTGGAGCGCGGCCCGGTAGGCATCAGCATGAAGATGCGCCTGTTCCATCTGGGATTGGCAGGTGTCGACAAGTCTTTCGTAGCGCGCTTTTCCTTCCAGCGGCCATCCATTGGCGTTCTCTGGCGGCAACGCGGCAAAGGCATGATGGATCCTGGCCAGCACATGTCCCACATCCCGCATTTGCTCCAGACTGATCTGTCCGGCATCCAGGTTCTGTCCCTGGTGGTACGCCATCAGCATGTAGGTGATGTGTTCCCCCACATGACGCAAACATGTGCCGTCAACAGGCCAAATGGCGGGAGCCGGCACCCCAAGCCCGGTAACAAGGATCTGGCGCTGCAGGGCCGCCTCGATGTCTTGCAGTTTTTTGGCATCATACCGCTCATGGCTGAACTGCTTGACCAGCAGCTCGCCCCTGTTGGTCGTGAGCTTCCACAATCGGTTCAGCCATCCGCCCGGCAAGGGAACCATCCGCTCAACGGACAAGCCGTGGCATCGGACGATGTCCCGACGGATGGCGTATGCGGCAAGCTTGTCCTGCATGATGGGCATGGCCTGATCATAATCGTCTTGATAGCCCCCGAAGGTTTCCTCCCTCACAAAACGATACCCCGCATGCAAATACAGGGAAATCGCCCGATAACTCCAGGTCTGGGTATGCAGGAAAAAATCCCGTTCTCCCTCAAGGCCGATCATCCGGCGCAGGCCCTCATAAACAAGCGCCTTCCCGACTCCCACGCCTTGATGCCCAGGTTTCACAGCCACCCAATGCACCGACGGATCCCGGCGGCCATTCGTGTCATTCCACCAGTTGATCAGGGTTCCCACCTTTTCCCCGGCATCTGTCTGGACAAACAGCAGCCTCTGTCGCAGCGCCTCCGGTTCGGACAGGTATTCACCACAGAAACAACACAGGGCTTCTCCGGTATCGTCAAACTCCCCGACGGAAACCAGAATCTCCGCCCACACCTCCGCATCTCCCTCCTCAAAGGTACCAAACCGGTACCCCTCAGGCAGGGATGGCGGCGGAACCGGCGTGCCCCGGAGCCGTTTCATGATGATGTTGTAGTAGGGCAACGTTTTGTCGAGCATGGGTGTTCCTCTCCAATGCAAGGATTCGCTGCGGCCGCCTGCCATCCCCCGGCTGAGAACTCACAAGTCAATCCGCAGCACCACTTCATCCTCTTCCATCTCGCCTGTTGGCGTGAACCCGAATTTCCTGTAAAAGTCTTCCGCTCCACCTTCCCGGTTCGGTGCGGAGCTTGTCAGTAGTTGTGTCGCGTTGGGTCTTGTCCTCACATACTCCTTCAGACACTCGATGGCCTGCGTCCCGTAACCCTTG
>JAEWSN010000236.1 GCA_023459915.1 Bacillota bacterium | reverse complement strand
GTTCAAGTCTGCTCGCGGAAACGGGCGGGATGACGTCGGATGCTGTGTCATCTGGCGGTGTGGCATCTGGCGGTGGAAAGGCCGGAACGGAGGCTCCCCATGAGACGGCATCCCGGTTGCCGGGAGGGCTGGTGGTGCGGCCGGAAACGGCTTCCCTGCGGGACTGTATTTGCGAGACCTCGTTCGTTCCCGAAGGAGGCGCCTTGCAGCCCCGCTTCCGGTGGATCCCGGTTCGGGGCATTCCGGAGCGGGAGGATTGGTTTGAAAACGTGTGGCGCGATTACCGGGAAGGCTTCCCGGATGAGGAGGAAATGGCATGACGCAGATCGTTTTTTTGGCGGAGGCCCCGGCGGTACACATCGAGCGGGTGTATCCTGAGGATTTGAAGCAGCAGATTCGCAAGGTGGGGCGCCTGTACCCGGAACCGGTTGGCCGGCACAACTTCAAGGATCCGGAGGTGGCGGCGGTGCTGCGCGAGGCGGAATTCGCGTTTTCCACCTGGGGCATGCCCGTGTTCTCCGAAGCGGAAATCCGTGAATCCATGCCGATGCTCAAGGCGGTGCTGTACGGCGCGGGAACGGTGCAGGGATTTGCCCGTCCCTTCCTGGCTTGCGGCGTGCAGGTGGCATCGGCCTGGGTGGCCAATGGCGTGCCGGTTGCGCAGTATACCCTCGCGCAAATATTGCTGGCCAACAAGGGCTTTTATCAGAGCATGTCGCTGGCCAAGGCGGATCGTATGCGCGCGGGGCAGTACTCGGGAACCTTTCCGGGAAATTACCGGGTTCGTGTGGGTCTGCTCGGGATTGGTGCCATCGGGACCATGGTGGCGGAGCTGCTGATGCCTTTTGGCTTCGAGGTGCTGGCGTTCGATCCGTTCCTGTCCGAGGAGAAGGCGGAGCGGCTGCAGGTGCGCAAGACCAGCCTCGAGGAGATTTTTGGCACCTGCCAGACCATTTCGAACCATCTGGCCAACCTGCCGGCCACCGTGGGCATTTTGAACCGGACGCATTTTGAGCGCATGCTGCCGTACGCCACCTTCATCAATACCGGGCGCGGGGCCCAGGTGGTGGAACCGGAGCTTGCGGCCGCGCTGACGGATGTGCCCACCCGCACGGCCGTGCTGGATGTGACCTGGCCCGAGCCGATGATGCCGGACAATCCGCTGTTCGGGCTGCCGAATGTCTTCCTGACACCTCACATTGCGGGAAGCAGCGGGCTGGAAGTGGTGCGTATGGGAGAGTGGATGGTACAGGAGCTCAACCGGCTCGTTGGCGGTGAATCCCTCCGCTGGGGGGTGACCGCGAAAATGCTGGAAACCATGGCGTGAGGCTGAGGATCGCGGTCCGTCACGCACCCCGCTTTTCATACCTTTGTCATATGCCATCGTATCGTCAAGTGTTCCCGCGTTGTGAACGTGATAAGATAAGGGAGTCCATCATGTTTTCTGAACACACGTGACGGAAGGATGTGCGCGCATGCTGGTGACCGGTCAATTCAACGATGCTTTTCTGCCCATCATGGATGGGGTGACCAATGTGGTGAAGAATTACGCGGAGTGGCTGCACCGCAGGTATGGAAACAGCTATGTCATCACCCCCAGCTTCCCGGATTATGTGGACAAGGAGCCGTATATTGTCTTGCGGTATCCGTCCATCCCAATCCCTTTTCGTTCCCCCTACCGGCAGGGATTGCCGTCGCTGGATGCCTCGCTGCTGATGACGCTGCGAAAAATCCCCTTTGACATTGTGCACACGCACACCCCTTTTTCCGCCGGCAGTCTGGCGCTGTATACCGCCAGAAAACGAGGCATTCCCGTGGTGGCCTCCTTTCATTCCAAGTATTATGACGATCTTTATGCCGCGTTGAAGGTGGAGGCGGCCGCCCGGTACGGGGTGCGCCGCATCGTGGATTTCTACGAATCGGTGGATCATGTCTGGACGGTGAACCATGGGACCGCGGACACCCTGCGCGAGTACGGCTTCAAGGGGCATGTCGAGGTGGTGCCGAACGGCACGGACTTTTCCCCCCCGGAAGATGGCGAGGCGTTGTGGCGGCAGGCCGACGCGGAGCTGAATCTGAACGGACGTTTTCCGGTGCTCCTGTATGTGGGGCAGCATGTGTGGCAGAAGAATCTCAAGACCCTGCTGGAGGCATTGGCCCAGGTGAAGCGTGCGGGACAGGATTTCCGGATGCTCATGGTGGGTGCCGGGTATGCCGAAGAGGAACTGAAGATTCTGGTGGAATCGCTGAATCTTTGTGATGAGGTGGTGTTTCTGGGCTCCGTGCGCGATCGGGATCGGCTCAAGCGCATTTATTGCCGGGCGGATCTGTTCTTCTTTCCCAGCATTTATGACAATGCATCCATCGCCCTGCGTGAGGCGGCCGCGTGTGGCTGCCCCGCGCTGCTGGTCAAGGGGGCCAATACCGCCGAAGGCATTGTGGATGGAGACAACGGCTTCCTCGCGTTGAACACGCCGGGATCTCTCGCCACCCGGATGCTGGAGGTGGTGAAGGATCCGGACAGGATGAAGGCGGTGGGCATCAATGCCCGGCGGAGTGTATACACGGGCTGGGACAAGGTGATGGATGAGGTGGAAGGCCGGTATGCCGAAATCGTCAAGGCCGGTGTCTGTCGCAAGCAGTCCGTGCTGGTTCCCATCTCCCCCTCGCATCTGAGTGCGCAGGTGGACCGGCATGAGCGGCTGGCCAGAAGAAAATACCGTCTCATCCGACGCCGCATCACCCGCCTTGTCCGTCGCATCCTGTGAGCATTGTGATACACTTCTTCCAGACAGGTTTTCCGGGGGAGGGTGATGATGGTGAAGCCGGCTGATGGAACGGATTGTCGGGAGAAGCGCGCCTCCTCGGATCCGGCAGCATTGTTTCAGGGGAACATGGACAGGCTGGAGGCAGAGGAGCAATTGCTGGCACGGCGTATCAGCCGAATGTCAAACTGGCGGTTGCTTGTGTTCTTGCTGGGGCTGGGTGGTGTGGTGGCTTTCTCTTT
>JAEWSN010000235.1 GCA_023459915.1 Bacillota bacterium | reverse complement strand
ATGGCACACAAAGCGCAGACCCGGTTCGAGGAGCTGCATCGCCTCTATGATCTGTATCACACATATGAGGGAACGCCCAATCTCAAAACCATCAATGATCAGGCCGGCATCGGGCCGGTCACGGTGGACCGGGAACTGGTGGAGCTGATTGAGTTCAGCCTGATGTGGCAGTCCCGCGCGGGCAATGCCGTGAACATCGCCATGGGACCGGTTCTGTCCCTGTGGCACGACGCGCGTGCGGAGGGAACCGATCACCCGGAATCGGCACGGCTTCCGGACATGTCAGCCCTGCAAGAGGCCTCGGCATGGACCGACCCCTCGCAGGTCGAGGTGAATGCCGCGGCCAGCACCGTTTATCTGCCGCGGGCGGAAATGTCCCTGGATCTCGGGGCTGTCGCCAAGGGCTATGCCTGCGGGATTGTGGCGGAGGAGTTGAAGGCGGCCGGATACTCCGATTTTCTGATTTCCGGCGGCGGCAACATCGTGGCGGTGGGCGCGCCGCGTGACGGTGTCCGCACCAAATGGGGCATCGCCATCCAGAACCCGGACGCAAACCCCATGTTCCCCGATGAGGATCCGCTGGATGTGGCCTATGTCAACGATGCCGCGATTGTGACCAGCGGAGACAATCAGCGCGCTTATCTGGTGGACGGGAAATCCTACCACCACCTCATCGATCCCACCACCCTCATGCCGGCCACCCATTACCGGTCTGTGACCGTCATGGCCGCGGATTCCGGGGCTGCCGATTTCCTGTCGTCCACGCTGTTTCTGCTTCCGCCGGAACAAAGCCGGGCGATGGCCCGTGAAACCGGCTGTGAAGCCATGTGGGTGCTGCCGGACGGCACGGTGGAAACCACGGAAGGCATGCGCGCGGTGCTGAGAGACCGGGGCGGTGCCTCCAACCGGTGAATGGGCAACAGGCGAATGCACAACCCGTGAATGGGCAGCCGGTGAATGGGCGACCTGCGAGTGGCAACCCGTGAACGGCGTTGCCCGGTTGTCCGGCGCGACGCCCCTTGCGCAGCATCCGACGGGGCTTCGGAATGAGTGGATTCAACCGGTTCTGTTGTGGTAAAATCGCAGTGTGACATGGCTTGTCCGATCCTTTCATCCGTTGTCGACATCCTGGCGTGTACCCGTCCTTCTTTTTGCAGTGACAGCTTGACCAGGCAATGATTCCAATAACGCGACGCACGAACGCCGGTTGTTCCAGGTGCGTCTGTTATAAAAATAACGAAGAAAGGCTGATGTGATCGATGTGTAAGAATGCATTGACCCAGGAAATGTTCCGGGAACTGGACGAGTATGTCGCCGCCTTGCCGGACAGACAGGGCGCGTTGATTGCCGTTCTGCACAAGGCGCAGTCCATTTTTGGGTATCTGCCCAGAGAGGTGCAGCTCCATGTGTCCAGATTGCTCGATTTGCCTGCGGCGAAGGTCTACGGCGTGGTCTCCTTTTATTCCTTCTTTACCGAGGAGCCCCGTGGCGAGCATGTGATCAATGTGTGCATGGGCACGGCCTGCTTCGTGCGCGGCGCGGAGATCATCCTCAAGGAAATTGAGGCGGATCTCGGCATCAAGGCCGGACAGACAACGCAGGACGGCCGGTTCACCATCGACGCGCTGCGGTGTGTGGGGGCCTGTGGGCTCGCGCCGGTCGTCATGGTGGACGGCAAGGTCTACGGCCGTGTGAAGCCGAGTGAAATGGCCGCCATCATCAAGGAATTCGAGGGGGTGTGACCATGGGCATCAAGTCATTGGACGAACTCAAGGCATTGCGCGACAAACTCAAGACAGACATCAACGTCCGTTCCTCGGGCGAGGTGACATCCAACATCCGCGTGGTGGTCGGCATGGCCACCTGCGGCATCGCGGCCGGGGCGCGGCCTGTCTTCACCGCCATGGTGGAGGAGGCGCGGCAGCTCAATCTCCAGGACGCCACCTTCGTGCAGTCCGGCTGCATGGGCGCCTGCCATTCCGAACCCACGGTGGAAATCCGGGTGCCGGGGCAGGAACCCATCCTGTATGGCAATGTCACGCCGGAGGCCGGCCGTGAAATCATCCGCCGGCATGTCCGTCATGGCGAGCTGGTCCAGAATCTCATCATCGGACGTCCGTTCGAGACCGTGTGACAGATGGAGGAGAAAAGATGAGCACATACAGAATGCATCTGCTGGTCTGCGGCGGCACCGGTTGTCAGGCATCCGAAAGCAAGACGCTGGTGGAAAATCTGCAGGCGCAGGTTCTCATGGCCGGCATGGGGGACGAAGTGCAGGTGGTCACCACCGGCTGCTTCGGGTTTTGTGAAAAGGGCCCCATCGTGAAGGTCCTGCCCGACAACATCTTCTATGTGGAGGTCAAGCCGTCCGACGCCGAGGAAATTGTGGCCGAGCACGTTCTCAAGGGACGCCCCGTTCCCCGTCTGATGTACGTGGAGCCCACGCTCAACGAGCGGATTTCCGAGCACAAGGACATGCCGTTTTACAAGAAGCAAATCCGCATCGCGCTGCGCAACTGCGGATTCATCAATCCGGAGGACATCAACGAGTATATCTCGGTGGATGGCTACCAGGCATTGGGCCGGGCCTTGACGGAAATGACGCCGGACAGGGTCATTGCCACCATCCGAAAGAGCGGGCTGCGCGGACGCGGCGGCGGCGGCTTCCCCACGGGTCTGAAGTGGGAGGCGGCCGCGAAGAATGACGCGGATCAGAAATACATCGTCTGCAACGCCGATGAGGGCGATCCGGGCGCGTTCATGGACAGGTCCATCCTCGAGGGCGATCCGCACAGCGTCCTGGAAGCCATGGCCATCGCTGGCTATGCCATCGGCGCCACCAAAGGGTACATCTACATCCGCGCGGAGTACCCGCTGGCCATCCACCGGCTGGTTGTGGCCATCGGCCAGGCCCGCCAGATGGGCTTGCTGGGCACCGACATTCTCGGAACCGGCTTCGACTTCGACATCGACTTGAAATACGGCGCCGGCGCGTTTGTCTGCGGCGAGGAAACCTCCCTCATCCATTCCATTGAGGGGGAGCGCGGCGAGCCGACCAACAAACCGCCGTTCCCGGCAGAAAGCGGGCTGTGGAAGAAGCCCACCTGCGTGAACAATGTGGAGACCTTTGCCAATGTGCCGTCCATCCTGCTCAACGGGACGGAATGGTTCGCGTCCATCGGCTCGGAGAAGAGCAAGGGCACCAAGGTGTTCGCGCTTGCCGGCAAGGTCAACAACGTGGGCCTGGTGGAGGTGCCCATGGGCACCACGCTGCGCGAAATCATCTTTGACATCGGCGGCGGCATCAAGGACGGCAAGGCGTTCAAGGCCGTGCAGACCGGCGGTCCTTCCGGCGGCTGCATTCCAGCCCAATACCTCGACATTCCCATCGATTACGAGAACCTGGGCCGCATCGGGTCCATGATGGGATCCGGCGGCATGATTGTCATGGACGAGGACGACTGCATGGTCAATGTCGCCAAGTTCTATCTGGAGTTCACCTGCGACGAGTCGTGCGGCAAATGCACGCCTTGCCGCGTGGGCAACAGGCGGCTGTACGAGACGCTGACGCGCATCACCGAAGGCAAGGGCACCATGGCGGATCTCGACAACCTCAAGGAGCTTGGGGAGATCATCAAGGACACGGCCCTGTGCGGTCTTGGGCAAACCTCGCCCAATCCGGTGCTGTCCACCATGAAGTATTTTTGGGACGAGTATGTGGCGCATGTGCAGGAGAAGAAGTGTCCGGCCGGCGTCTGCACCGCCCTGCTGTCGTACTATGTCCTGCCGGACAAGTGCATCGGCTGTACCGCCTGCAAGCGGGTGTGCCCGGTTTCGTGCATTTCCGGAGAGGTCAAGAAGGTGCACGAGATCGACCAGTCCCGGTGCATCAAGTGCGGCGCGTGCCAGCAGGCCTGCCGGTTTGGCGCCATCGTGAAGAAGTGACATCGGACGCACCGCAACCGGTGAAAGGATCAATCAATCCATGCGGCGCATGGATTGTATAGGAGGGAATGTCATGAGATTGGTGACAATCACCATCAACGACAAGGAATATACGGTCCCGGAGCACTACACCATTCTGGAGGCGGCACGGGAGGCGGATGTGAAGATTCCCACCCTGTGTCACATGGATCTTGGGGATCTCAAGGCGGTGAACCAGGTGGCATCCTGCCGTGTCTGCATGGTGGAGGTGGAGGGCCGGCGCAACCTGGCGCCGTCCTGCGCCACCAAGGTGACCGACGGCATGGTGGTGCGCACCAACACGCCGCGCGCGGTCAAGGCACGCCGCACGTCCGTGGAGCTGCTGCTGTCCGACCATCCCGCGGACTGCCTGGTTTGCGAGAAAAACCAGAAGTG
Organism: Bacillota bacterium; assembly: GCA_023459915.1. GTDB lineage: Bacteria > Bacillota > Clostridia > DSM-8532 > DSM-8532 > JAEWSN01. Next base: position 10,374 of record JAEWSN010000235.1, on the reverse strand, counting down.
CGATTTGCAGAAGCTGGCGGCGGATCTCGGGGTCCGCGGACAGCTCAAATACAAGGGGAGCATGTCCACCTACCCGGCGGACGGATCGAGCAAATCCATTTACCGCAACCTCGACAAGTGCATCCTGTGCCGTCGCTGTGAAACCATGTGCAATGAAGTCCAGACGGTGGGAATCCTCTCGGCGGTGGGCCGTGGATTCGAAACGGTTGTCTCCCCCGCGTTCGGCATGCCCATGAGTGAGACGATGTGCACGTTCTGCGGACAGTGCGTCGCCGTGTGCCCCACGGCCGCCCTGACGGAGATCAGCCATATCGGCGAGGTCTGGGAAGCCATCCACGATCCGGAGAAAATCGTGGTGGTGCAGACCGCGCCGGCCGTCCGCGTGGCGCTGGGTGAGGAGTTCGGCATGGAGCCGGGCACCATTGTCACCGGCAAGATGGTCGCCTCGCTGCGCAAAATGGGCTTTGACCGCATCTTTGACACCGATTTTGGGGCCGACCTCACCATCATCGAGGAAGCGTCCGAGTTTGTGCACCGGCTCCAGCATGGCGGCCGGCTGCCCATCCTCACCAGCTGCTGTCCGGCGTGGGTGAAGTTCTTCGAGCATCAGTTCCAGGATTTGCTGGACATTCCGTCCACCTGCAAGTCTCCGCACGAAATGTTTGGCGCCATCGCCAAGACCTATTATGCGCAGAAGTTCAATATCGATCCCAAGAAGATGGTGGTGGTGTCCATCATGCCGTGTCTGGCCAAGAAGTACGAATCGGCGCGCCCGGAGCTCACCGGAGAAGGCATGTCCGATGTCGACTATGTGCTGACCACCCGGGAGCTGGCCATGATGATCCGGGAGTCCGGCTTCAACTTCTGCGACCTGGACGACGAGGAATTCGACAATCCGCTCGGCGAGTCCACCGGCGCCTCGGTCATCTTCGGCACCACGGGCGGTGTCATCGAGGCGGCGCTGCGTACCGCCTACGAATGGCTTACGGGAGAAACCCTTGAACAGGTGGACTTCCACGCCCTCCGCGGGTTCGACGGCATCCGCGAGGCCACCGTCAAGGTGGGCGATCTGGACGTGAAAATCGGGGTGGCACACGGCCTTGGCAATGCCCGCAAGCTGCTCGAGGCTATCCGTTCGGGAGAATCCAGCTACCACGCCATCGAAATCATGGCCTGCCCCGGTGGCTGTGTGGGTGGCGGCGGACAGCCCTTCCACCATGGTGACGCCGAGATCATCAAGAAGCGCGCGGCGGCCATCTACCGCGAGGATGCCGGCAAGCCGCGCCGCAAGAGCCATGAGAACGAACAGGTCATGGCGCTGTACAAGGAGTTCCTCGGGGATTTCTACGGAGAGAAGGCCCACGACTTGCTGCACACACACTATACGGCCAGAGAGAAAATCTGAGCCCGGCGGTGTCGGGAATGGGGATATCTCACTGCTTTTTGGGTTTCAAGTGCGAAATATGACGCACAAAGGACGTTCCTTGCGTTTTTTTCGGTGTTCCGCACATATCAATCGCCGTTTCTTCATGCTATCATGAAGAGCGGCGGTTGTTTTTCTTCAAGGGGGCTTCTTTGGAATTGCAGTGGGTTTTCTTTTTATGCGGGGCGGGTTTTTTGGCCGCCTTCGTCGATTCCATCGCCGGCGGCGGCGGGCTCATCAGCCTGCCCGCACTGATTGCAGCCGGTGTGCCGCCACATCTGGCGCTCGGAACGAACAAGTTTGCCAGCACCTGCGGTTCCCTGACCAGCTCCCTCAAGTTTGCCCGCTCCGGCAAAATCATGCTGCGGCTGGTGCGCTGGCAAATCCCCTGCACGGCCCTCGGGGCAGCGATAGGCGTGCGGACCGTCCTCCACCTGAACGACGCCGTGCTGAACTGGCTGATCGTGGCGCTCGTGTTCAGCGTTGCCCTGTATACCGTGATTCGGAAGGATTTCGGGCTGGAGGACCGTTTTGACGGGCTCACATCCCGCAGCATCCTCATCGGCATGGGTTTCGCATTCCTGCTCGGTTTCTATGACGGTTTCTTCGGACCTGGAACGGGATCCTTCCTGATTTTCCTGTTCATCCGCGTCTTCGGCTTCGATTTTTCTTCCGCGGCGGGAAATGCGAAAGTATTGAACTTCACCAGCAACATCGTATCCCTCGTCCTGTTCGCCATCGGGGGAAAAATCGTATATCTGGCCGGTCTTCCCATGGCCGTGTTCATGGTGGCCGGCGCCTGGACCGGGACGCATGTGGCGGTGCGGAACGGTGCGCGCGTCATCCGACCCATCTTTGTGACCATCGCGCTGGCGTTGATGGGCAAACTGGTGTGGCAGCTGTTGCGGTGACGGCCTCCCCTGCGCACTACGGCTTTGATTTGTGTGCGTCCGAGTAAGCCGGGAACCTTCCTTCACTGTCTGATGTGTCGGGAGAAAAATGCGGATCTTCCGCATGTGTCGCACACATGCAGGTCAACATAGAAGAAAGTGGGTAGATATGCATCATGGGCAAGCATAAGGATCAGGAAGTGGAAGCCTCCGTGGCAATCCATGTAAGAAAACTGTCTGTATTGTGGAAGGGTGCGCTCGTCGGCCTGGTTTCGGGCCTGGTCGTTGTGGCGTACCGTTTTGCGCTGTCTTTTGCCGAAAAGGAATCCATGCGCTGGCAGAGCTGGCTGAAAGGAAATCCCTGGCTGCTGGTGCCGGCGCTGTTGGTGCTTGCAGGATGCGGCGTGGCCGTGGGAATTCTGGTGCACCGCAACCCCATGATTGCCGGCAGCGGCATTCCACAGGTGAAAGGCCAGATGACGGGGCGTTTGAAAGTACACTGGTTCCGTACCGTTCTGGGTAAATTTTCGGGGGGAGTCCTCGCCTTGCTTGCGGGGCTGTCACTCGGCCGGGAGGGACCATCCATCCAGTTGGGCGCCTCGATGGCCCAGGGCATCGCAGGGAAAATCGGCACCTCTCGCATGGAGCGGCGCATCCTGTTGGCCAGCGGCGCCAGCGCCGGTCTCGCCGCGGCCTTCCATGCTCCGCTGGCGGGTGTCATGTTCGCATTGGAGGAAATTTTCAAGTATTTCTCTCCGGTCATCCTGCTCAGTACCATGATTTCCGCGGTGGTGGCCGATTTCGTGTCGGGACTGTTCTTTGGCGTCTCGCCCGTATTCCATTTTGTGGTGGATCAGGCACTGCCCTTGAAGCATCATGCCGTGCTGCTGGTTCTGGGCGTTTTGACCGGCGCAGCGGGTGCATGCTACAATTTCACCCTGTTGTGGATGCAGAGTCTGTATGCACGCATGAAATGGCTGCCCGTCTGGGCGCGTCCCGTCGTGCCCTTTCTCATGGCCGGCGTGTTGGGGTTGGTGCTGCCGACGGTAACCGGCAGCGGTCACCGGATGATCGAGCTCATCCAGTTCGATTCCCCCATGAAACTGCTGATGATGCTGCTGGCAATGAAGTTCATTTTCTCGATGGTCAGCTTCACTTCAGGCACACCCGGCGGCATCTTTTTCCCACTGCTGGTCATGGGCGCCACCCTCGGCGGTGTCTTCTCGCATCTGGTCATCGGGGTATTCGGCATTGATGACTCTCTGTTCAACAACTTTGTCATTCTTGCAATGGTAGGCCTGTTCACCGGCATCGTGCGCGCGCCCGTCACGGGTGTGGTGCTGCTGGTTGAAATGACCGGCTCCTTCCACCAGCTGCTGCCGCTGGTCATTGTCGCCGTGATTTCGTTCGCGACCGCAGATCTGCTCAGAAGCCAGCCGATCTACGATTCCCTGCTGGAAAACATGCTGGAGCGGTATGGCAGAAAAGTGACAACGGCGGACAAAGCGCATACCAAGCGTATTCTGGCTGAGTTTGTCGTGCATCACGGATCCCACGCGGAAAACCGGTACATCCGGGATCTCGGTCTGACCGGCAACTGCCTGTTGACCACCGTTGTTCGGGAGGGACGCGACATCATTCCGAAAGGAAATACACGCATTCTGGCCGGAGATACGCTGGTGGTCCTGTGTGCCACTGTCAACGAGTCGGATGTGCGGCAGGAGATGGAGGAGATGACGACCGTCGAGTGACGCGACCCTCCCGGATGGGCGTTGCCCTGGGCGGGATGAATCACAAGACGTTGCGGCGCAATAACCGGTTGCGGTACGATGACCGGTTGCAGCACGATGACCGGTTGCAGCGCGATGACCGGTTGCGGCGCGATAACCGGTTACAGCGGGACATCCTGCCAGATGCCGCCGAGCAGCACGCGCTGTTTGGTGAACCCGAGTGCCAGCAGTGACTGCCGTGTCTGCCCGTATGCGAAATCGATGTTGTCCGCCTGGTGCGCGTCCGCGTTGAGCTGGATGGGAATGCCCGCGTCGAGAATGGCTTCAAGAATCCAGGCAGAAGGATAGGGTTCCGTGAGATATCCCCTTGCCATGCCGCCGGTGTTCACCTCGACAATGACATCCGTCAATAAAGCCACTTCCAGTGTTTTTTCAATCTCTTCCCGATACCATGAATCGGTTTCATCAAAGAACCGGTGATTCTCGTTGGTCTTCTTGAAGACATCCATATGGGCCAGGATATTGGGCGGTGTGGTGACCAGCATCTCCCGTACGGCCTTGTAATAGGCTTCCCCGAAGGCTTGGATGTTTCCGTCGAAGCCGTCGGACAATGTGGACCGGAACTCCTTGACGCTGCCGTCGACCGGGATGGGTGCGCCCGTCTCGGGATGGGGAAGGAAATGGACGGCGCCGAGTGTGTAATCGATGCCGGGCACCGTGCGCCAGTCGGCACAACCTGGATACCAGTCGGCCTCCAGCCCAGTGTACAGCTCGATCCGGTCCGCATACCGTGATTTCAGCGAGGCTGTCAGTTCCATATAGACCGGCAGATCCTCCGCCCGCATGTTCCAGTCGGTGGGAAAGGAAATCGGTGCATGACTGGAAAAACCAAATGCGCCGAATCCTTTCCGGATGGCGGACAGGACATAGTCTTCCGGTTCTCCCATACCGTCACAAAACCGGCTGTGGGAATGATAACAGAAATCCAAGATTGCTCCTTCCATGATGGACGTCCTGTGACGCCTTGCGTACGGCATGTGCAGGTTCAAGCCGACTTGTTCCGGCTTGTGCCGGTCTGTCCGGATTTCTTGTTCTGCCTGCGCTTGAGTGCCTTGCCCGCTTTTTCAGCCATGTTGCCAAGCGACTTGGTGACGTCTCCCAATGAGCGGGATACGCCCTCAAGGTTCAAAAGTGCCGACAACTCAATATGGCGTTTGATTTTTTTCGTGGTGGTCTTTTCAAATTCGCCCTCCCGGATATCGAATCGGCGGATTTTCTTGTAGGAGGAGAGCTTTTTGTTGGCCTTGGCCACTTCACCCTTGATGAGCTTGTACAGTTCTTCCTGAATCGGTACCTGTCCGAACTGTTCCACAATGACATCCATGTTTGGCACGATGCGGGCGCAAACCAGCGTGTCCTCGTCCGCGCCGCCATCGACGCCGTATACCAGGGATTCCTTGATATACACGCTCTTGTTGAGATACAGCTCCACATCCTCGGGGAAAATGTTCTTGCCGTTCTTGGTGACGATGACATTCTTCTTGCGGCCGGAGATGAAGAGGAACCCGTTTTTGTCGATGGTTCCATTGTCACCGGTGTGCAACGCGCCTTCCCTGAGCACCTCCCGCGTGGCTTCGGGATTCTCGTAATAGCCCAGCATGACGATGTCGCCCCGGACCACGATTTCACCGATGCCGTCTGGTCCCGGATTGTCGATGGTCACGTCCACGCCGGGCAGGGGGAAGCCGGCGGAGGCATCCCTGTAATTGTCCAGCCGGTTGACTGAGACAATGGGAGAACACTCGGTCAGTCCGTAACCCTGCATGATGTTCAGCCCCATGGCGCGCAAGGCGCGCGAGACCTTGGGATTGAGGGCGGCGGCGCCCGCAATGATGAGGCGCATGTTGCCGCCCAGGGTCTCATGGACTTCAGAGAACAATTGGCGCCGCACATCGATGCCCAGATTGAACAGCAATCCGGCTACGGCAAGCCCGAAAACCAGTGCGGGATAGCGTTTTTCCTTCTTGGCCTTTTTGACGATCTTGGTAAAAACGTTTTCCAGGATGAGCGGTACGCTCATCATCATGGTGGGCTTGTACTCCTGCAGATTCCTGGTGATGTGCCGCAATCCCTCGCAGAAACAGATGGTGACGCCGAGATAGATCATGGTGAGGAATCCCGCCGTGCACTCATAGGTGTGATGCAACGGCAGGATGGACATGATGAGATCGTTGTTGTCGGCATAGATGAGCCGGGAAACGGCCATGATGTCCGCACAGATATTCTTGTGCGAGAGCATGACCCCCTTGGATTGGTCGGTGGTGCCGGAAGTGAAGATGAGCATGTTCATGACTTCCGGATCGATGGGAGGATCCACATCGCCCGCGTTCGCGGATTCGCACAGCAGGCGCCCGGTTATCCGCTGATGTTCATAGCTCAGGATTCGATCCGTGCCGGACTCCGCGTCGAAATCCAGAATATGCCGCAAGGCCGGCAGCGAGGCGCGCTGCGCGTCGAGATCAGCGGCAAAGGAGCCTGAACACAGGACGGCCGCTGCGCCGGAGCGGCGCATCAGGGTGATCATTTCATTTTCGGGCAGTTCCTTGTCGATTGGGACGACTACGCCGGTGCCACAGACGGTTGCCAGGTAGGAAACACACCATTCGTAACGGTTTTCGGAGATGATGGCAATGCGTTCACCGGAAAGACCCAGCGCGCGCAGCTGCACCCCCAGCGCCAGGATATCCTGCCGGAAGTGACGGAATGAGATGCTTTTGACGGAGGCCGTGCGGGGATCCTTTATCAGGAACGCATCCGCGTCCGCATAAATTTCAGCGCTCTGGTTGACGAGATCGCGCAAGTCACGTATGGCACGGACATCATACAATCCGGATTTTTCAGGCAAGACACCAGCTCCCTTCTCCAAGCGCCCGTTTGGGCTGATGTCCCCTGTGGACACCGTCCCCATTATATCGGAAGGCCATGGGGCTGACAATCGGCCCGAATGGCCTTTTCGTGTTGCCGGATGCGGGCGATCAACGCCTCGTCCGCGGGCGGAACCTCCTCAAGGGAGTAGGCGATCCCCAGTTCGTGCCATTTGTAGACACCGAGACGATGGTAGGGCAGCCACTGGAGCTCCCGGACATTGGAAAGCGAACAGGCCAGTCTCACCAACCGCTCAATCTGCATATCGTCATCAGTCAGCCCGGGAACGACAACATGCCGCAGAATCACGGGAATGTTCATTTGCCCGAGGCGATGGGCCAGCGCAAGCGGGTTGTCTGGACTTCCCCCCGTCAACGAGAAATGCGCGGCGGCATCTGTATGCTTTATGTCCAGCAGGACCAGATCTGTCGCAGCCAGCAATCGCGACAGGCTTGCCTCATCCAGGTTGTCGGCCGCGCCGGCCGTATCCAGACAGGTATGGATTCCTTCCGCCTGACAGCGCTCGAAAAAATCGGCGACGAAATCTGTCTGCAGCAGCGGTTCTCCGCCTGAAACGGTCACGCCGCCATCAGAAGCGGCAAACCAGGCCTTGTACCGGCAGGCCTGGCTGACCAGCTCTTCCGCCGTGGTCTGCGTGCCGCCGTCCAGCCTCCAGGTATCGGGATTGTGACAGTATCTGCAGCGCCAGGGGCATCCCTGAAGGAATACCACAAAACGGATGCCCGGTCCGTCAACGGTCCCAAAGGTCTCGACGGAGTGGACGCGGCCGGAGGCGATGCAGGATGTGGGCTTCGGCTGGTTGTTCATGGGTTACACCGCTTCGTGGAATGTGCGTGAGATGACTTCCCGCTGCTGTGTGGCAGTGAGTCGGTGGAAATGGACGGCGTAGCCGGACACCCGGATGGTGAGCTGCGGATACTTCTCCGGATGGGACATCGCGTCCTCGAGCATCGCGCGGTCGAGCACATTGATGTTGACATGGTGCCCCCCCTGCAGGAAATATCCGTCGAGCATGGCGCAGAAGGTTCGGATGCAGTCTGTCGGTTGTGTGCCCAATGCCCAGGGAACCAGCGACAGGGTGAGGGAGATGCCGTCACGGCAGGCGGAAAACGGCAGCTTGGCAAGGGAGTTGAGGGTGGCCAGCGCGCCGGCGTTGTCCCGGCCGTGCATGGGGTTGGCACCGGGGGCGAACGGCTCGCCCGCCTTGCGTCCGTCGGGGGTGGCGCCTGTTTTCTTTCCGTACACCACATTGGAGGTGATGGTCAGGATAGAGAGCGTGTGCGTCGCGTTCCGGTAGGTCTTGTGCTGACGCAGCGCGGCAATGAAGTCTTCCACCAGGGTGGCCGCGATGCCGTCCACCCGGTCGTCGTCGTTTCCAAAACGCGGAAAGTCGCCCTCGATGGCGTAATCCACAATCAGTCCGCGCGCGTCCCGCAGGGGTCTGACCCTGGCATGCCGGATGGCGCTGAAGGCATCGGCCACCACCGAAAGCCCCGCGATGCCGAACGCCATGCTGCGGTGGGGCTCCGTGTCGTGAAGGGCCATCATCAGCCGTTCATACGCGTATTTGTCGTGCATGTGGTGGATGATGTTCAGCGTGTTCACATACAGCCTGGCCAGCCATTGCCGCATGTCATGAAAACGGGCGGCCACGGCCTCCATCTCCAGGTACTCGCCTTCATACGGGGGGGATTCCGGCCCGATTTGCGCGCCGGTCAATTCATCCCGGCCGCCGTTGAGGGCCAGCAGCAGCAGCTTGGGCAGATTGCACCGCGCGCCGAAAAACTGCATGTCGTGGCCCAGCCGCATTGCCGAAACACAGCAGGAAATGCCGTAATCATCCCCGTAGTCTGGACGCATCAGGTCGTCGTTCTCGAATTGCAGGGCGCTGGTGGCCATGCTGACCCGCGCGCAATAGCGCTTGAACGGTTCCGGGAGCCGGGGCGACCATAAAACGGTGAGGTTGGGCTCGGGGGACGCGCCCAAATGCTGCAGCGTGTGCAGGAACCGGAAGGTGGTGCGTGTGACCAGATGTCGGCCGTCTTCCGTCATGCCGCCAAGCGCTTCGGTGATCCACAGGGGATCGCCCGCAAACAGCTCATTGTACTCCGGGGTGCGCAAATGGCGGATGAGCCGCAGCTTGAGCACAAACTGATCCACCAGCTCCTGCGCGCCGGCCTCGTCCAGCAGCCCAAGGCGCAGGTCGCGCTGCAGGTAGATGTCGAAGAAGGTGGAGACCCGTCCGATGGAGTTGGCGGCGCCGTTGGTTTCCCGGACGGCGCCGAGAAACGCCAGATATGTCCACTGGATGGCTTCCCGCGCATTTTTCGCCGGCGCACCAAGGTCGCAGCCGTACATGTGGCCAAGCGTCCGCAGTGCCTCGAGGGAGAGAATCTGGTCGTGCACCTCCTCGCGCAGGCGGATGGTGTCCTCGTCCATGTCCCGATCGAGAAGCTGTGCCATGTCCTGACGCTTTTGCGCGACAAGGCGGTTGAGCCCGTACAGGGCCACCCGGCGGTAGTCGCCGATGATGCGGCCGCGTCCGTACGCGTCCGGCAGGCCGGTGATGACACCACTTTTGCGAACCCGGCGCATCTGCTCGGTATAGGCGGCAAAGACCCCGTCGTTGTGGGTGCGCCGCACATGTGTGAAGGGTTCGGAGAGGGTGTCGGGAAGCGCGTGTCCGTAGGCGGCCGCGGCCGCTGCGGCGGTGCGGATGCCCCCGAACGGGTTGATGGCGCGGCGCAGGGGCTTGTCTGTCTGCAGCCCCACAATCACTTCGTTTTCCGGATCGATGAAGCCCGCCGGGTGCGCGGTGATGCCGGCGACGGTTTCCGTATCGATGTCGAGGACGCCGCCCGCGTCGTGCTCCCGCGCAAAGAGGGCATCGCATTGCGCGCGCAGGTTGTTGGTTTTTGCGGTCGGTTCGGCCAGAAAGGTTTCATCGCCGTCATAGGGCGAACAGTTGCCGAGGATGAAGCCCCTGATATCGATGGTTTGCTGCCAGGGGCCGTCGTGGAATCCATGCCATGCCTTGTTCATTGCCGCCTCCGTTTTGTCACAGCGGTTTGAAAACAAAAAAGCCTGCGCACAAGCTACCCCTTGCGGGAGGCTTTGCCCAGGCGGCCGGCAGGTTCCATTCATGCTCCGCCGCGGTTGTAATCCGCTGAATCCGCCAGTCGCATGAATGATGAATGTTGATTCCAGTGTCACAACTCGCTTGTCGCTGAAAGTCGCAAAGCGACTTTTGCACTGGAAGCAATCTTCAACTTGATTATGCCGGAACGGCAGACTGTTGTCAACTGGACTGGAAAATCCTTATCCAGTGCGGATTTTGGCACGGTTCACAGGCAGTTGGTCACGGCAGGGGATCATTCTCCCGCGT
>JAEWSN010000234.1 GCA_023459915.1 Bacillota bacterium | reverse complement strand
GTCCCTCAGCGGCGGCTGACAAAACCCTGAATCTCGGAGGCGTTGTTGAAACGTTCGGTCTGCTCACCGAGCACCAGCAGGGTTGGTGCGGAACGCACCGCATATTGCCGCGCCAGTTCGGGAGAATCCTCCGCCACGATTTTCTCAAAGGGCAGGGAGGCCTGTTGCAGCATTTCCACCGCACTCTGGCAGTTCGGGCAGGTACGGGTGGTGAACAGGAGAAGCTTCTGGGTTTCAGCAGACGCCATGTTGTCGCTGTCGACAGCCCCGATGACCATTTCCCGCATGGGTTCGGCCACCCGCAGCATTTCCGGCTGGCTGTCCGCCACAGGCGCAACACGCGCCGTGCTCGCGGGGGCTCCGGCCTGGGACATGCCGGTCCTTTCTTCGAACGCCAGACGGACCACCGCATCGCCTGCGGCATGGTTGGCCGCCTGCAGCGCCAGGCCGTCGATGCGGCTCTGCCCCGCCACGGCGTATTCCCTGCGCTCCTTGTACTCCTGCGCCTTGCCGTCGTTCCAGTTCTGGATGGGCCGATAGTAGCCGGTGATGCGGCTGTAGGTTTCCGTGGTGCGTCCGCAGTGCGGGCAGACCGGCTGTTCACCCACCAGGTAGCCGTGGTCCTGACAGACCGAATACGTTGGCGACATGGTGTAATACGGCAGCTGATAGTTTTCCGCAATCTTCTTCACCAGGGCCGCAGCGCTCTTCCAATCCGGCAGCTTCTCGCCAAGGAAGGCATGGAACACGGTGCCGGAGGTGTACAGCGTCTGCAGGCTGTCCTGGATGTCGAGCGCGGCAAAAATGTCCTCGGTGTACCCGACCGGCAGATGCGAGCTGTTGGTGTAATAGGGTGTGCCCCCCGGCTCGGCCGCGGTGCGGATGCCCGGATAGCGCTTGGTGTCGTGCTTGGCCAGGCGGTAGGTGGTGGATTCGGCCGGTGTGGCCTCCAGGTTGTACAGGTCGCCGTACTTCTCCTGATAGTCGGACAAACGGGCCCGCATGTGGGTAAGCACTTCCTTGGTGAACGCCTGCGTCTCGGGATGGGTCATGTCCTGGCCGATCCACTTGGCATTGAGGCCCACTTCGTTCATGCCGATGAGTCCCACGGTGGAGAAATGGCTGTCGAACTGGCCCAGGTATCGCTTGGTATACGGATACAAGCCCTCTTCGAGCAGCTTGGAAATGACGGTGCGCTTGGTGCGCAGGCTGCGCGCCGTGATGTCCATGATCTTGTCGAGCCGGTTGTAGAAATCTTCCCTGTCTTTGGCCTGATAGGCAATGCGCGGCATGTTGATGGTGACCACGCCGATGGAACCGGTGTTCTCACCACTGCCGAAGAAGCCGCCGGATTTCTTGCGCAGCTCGCGCAAATCCAGACGCAGGCGGCAGCACATGCTGCGCACGTCGCTGGGCTCCATGTCGCTGTTGATGTAGTTGGAGAAATACGGTGTGCCGTATTTGGCGGTCATTTCGAACAGCAGGCGGTTGTTCTCGGTATCGGACCAGTCGAAATCGCGGGTGATGGAGTACGTGGGGATGGGATACTGGAACCCGCGGCCGTTGGCGTCGCCCTGGAGCATGATTTCGATGAACGCCTTGTTCACCATGTCCATCTCCTGCTTGCAGTCCTTGTACTTGAAGTCCATCTCCTTGCCGCCGACGATGGCCGGCAGCTCCGCCAAATCGTTCGGGACCGTCCAGTCGAGGGTGATGTTGGAGAAGGGCGCCTGCGTGCCCCAGCGGCTGGGCGTGTTCACGCCGAAGACAAAGGACTCGATGCATTGGCGGACTTCGCGATAGTCGAGGTTGTCCACCTTCACAAACGGTGCCAGGAAGGTGTCGAAGGAGGAGAACGCCTGGGCGCCCGCCCATTCGTTCTGCATGATGCCCAGGAAGTTGACCATCTGGTTGCACAACGTGCTCAGGTGCTTGGCCGGTGCGGACGCGATTTTGCCCGGGATGCCGGAAAGCCCCGAGAGAATGAGCTGCTTGAGGGACCAGCCGGCGCAATAGCCGGTGAGCATGGAAAGATCGTGAATATGGATGTCCGCGTTGCGGTGGGCATTCGCGATTTCCTCGTCATAGATTTCCGAGAGCCAGTAGTTGGCCGTGATGGCGCCGGAATTGCTCAGGATGAGCCCGCCGACGGAATAGGTGACGGTGGAGTTCTCCTTCACCCGCCAGTCGGTGACACGGACATAGCTGTCCACGGTATCCTTGTAGTCGAGGATGGTGGACTTCATGTTGCGGATTTTCTCGCGCTGCTTGCGGTACAGGATGTAAGCCTTGGCCACATCGGTGTAGCCGGCCTCGCCAAGCACTTCCTCGACGCTGTCTTGAACCGCCTCGACCTGGATGAGCCCATCCTTGATCTTGGACTCGAAGTCCGCCGTGACCTTCAGGGCCAGAAAATCCACCACATTCGGGGTGTACTGCTTGTTCAGTGCCTCGAACGCCTTTGTGATGGCCTCGCTGATTTTCCTGATGTCGAATTCCGCGATTTGTCCATCCCGTTTCACAACCTGATACATGACCGTACCTCCCGTGTTTGTGCATGAATTCCCGTGTACTTTTTCGGGCATTCTCGTGAAACATGCCCAAATTTCCTATGTGCCTGTAGCGTCAACTTTAGCACGGCTGGGAGACCTTGTCAACGCCTCATGGCTACATATTGGGGGTATTTTCATGATTCGACACAAGATGTGGATGATTTGTGGACAGTTCGGGCGGATCTGTGGATAACCCAGCATGGGGTCAGACCCCATGCTGGGTCGGGGTCAGACCCCCATTGGGGGGCTGACCCCATTATACCCCGCGCACCACGGTGGCGGGAACCAGCGTGCGGACGGCCTGGGCGAGGGCCTCCATCTCTTCCGGTGCATATCCTGTCAGCACAGGTGTCGCGCCGGATGCATCCATGCCGGCAGACCCCGGATTACCGGATCCCGGATCGTTGGAACCCGGAGTGCTGGAACCCGGATCGCCGGAAACCAGATCGCCGGAAACCAGATCGCCGGAGTCCACAAACTGCTGCAGGGCATACGCCCGCGCACCCTTGATGAGCCCGGCCAATGCCAGCAGATCCTCTTGTCGGTGAAGCTCCCGGATGACGGTGGTCCTGAACTCGTATGGCACCCGTTCCTCGAGCAGCAACCGGATGCTTCGCGCGACCGCGTCCGTGGAGAATCCGGGAATGCCAACGGTTTGCGGATACCGTGCCAGGCTGTTCTTCACATCCATGGCCACAAAATCCACCAGCCCCTCCGCCAACAGGGGTTCAAGCCTTTCCGGGAATGTGCCGTTGGTATCGAGCTTCACGAGGTACCCGCGTGCGCGGATTTCCCGGATGAACGCCGGCAAATCCGGTTGCATCAACGGCTCTCCACCGGTGATGCACACCCCGTCCAGGACACCGCGGCGCTTGTCCAGGAAGGAGAAAAACGCCTCGACGGTCACCGTCGGCGGTTCGGCACGGAGGCGTTCGGGCAGCACAAGGGAAGGGTTGTGGCAAAACGGGCAGCGCAGGTTGCATCCGCCGGTGAACACCGTGCAGGCCACCTGACCCGGATAATCCAGCAAACTGAGTTTCATCAATCCGCGCAAATCCATGGAACACTCCTTTGACATGCTTGCGTACGACACCATATATGAATTATACACGACAGACGCACCCCTCATTTCCCTGCATCCCGCATGGTGCGTTGAGCCGGCACGCGTGATTTGTTATGATGGACAAAAACCACCCGTCATTTGGAGGTGCGCATGAGCGTGTCCGTGGAAGATCTGCTCCATCTGCCCTCGCTCCGGCACGCGGAGGTGGTCGCGGGCCATGGGGGCCTGCAAAAAATCGTCTCCTCCATTTCCGTGCTCGAAGGCACCGACCCCGACATCCTCAATGACGCGCTGTTTCACAATGATGCCTTCTACGGCAGCGAAATTGTCATCACAGGGTTTCTGAACATCACCGGAGATCCTGAAAAACAATGTCAGAACCTGCGCCGGCTGGCCGAGGGCGGCGAAGTGGGCCTGATTCTCTACTATGTGGGGTACTATCTCAAAGAGATACACCCCACCCTCATCTCGCTGGCAAACGCGCTCGACTTCCCGCTCATCTGCATGCCCAGAAACCGGGTGGATCTGCGATACAGCGAAGTCATCGCCGATGTGATGCGCGCCATCTTCCAGGACCAGCATGCCAGTACCTCCATGGCGGTCGAAATCCTGGAACGCGTCGCCCGCCTGCCCCAGCACCAGCAAACCGTGGACACCGTGATGAAAATGCTCTCCGACCGGCTGCGGGCCACTGTCATCCTCTCCGATGCGGCGCGAAACGTGCTCAACGAAGCCGCCTGGCCACGCACATTGGGCGGGCTCCATACCACGCTGGCCGGCATGGACATCCCCGAAGGTCCGGACGACCCCACGGGGTTCCCCACCCTGCCAAACGGCCTCCTGTACCACACGCGCATCGCGTCCGGCGGAACGGAGCGGCTCTCGCTGTTCGTCATCCGCGACGGCGAGCCGTTGGGGCGCGGTGAGCTGCAGCAGGCGGCGGAAAGCATCCAACTCGCGCTCAGCCTGTGGAGCCAGCGGCACGAGCAGACCGCCATCGCCGAGCTGGTCCGCGCCATCCTGCAGGACGAGCCGCTGAAGATGCGGCGGTTGGCGGATCTGTTCAAAATCGATATCGCATCGGTTCACGTCATGTGGGTGTACACGGGCGGCCCGTTCACACGCGAACATGCCGAAGTGGCCGCTGGCACGGCGGCGCGCTTTTGCCGCACCGCCTTCTCCGACATCCACGACGACAGCCTTGTCCTGTTCATGGACGGACCGGATACCGCGGGTGACGCGCATCTGTTGATGGAAACCCTGTCCGAACAGCAGCCCCGGGGTCACACGCTGACCACCTTCCAGGGCCTGGTACACACCACCTCCGTGCGCGAGGCGTTTCTGACAAACAGCCGCCATCTGCCCGACGTAAGACGCATGCTGCCGCAAAAGCGGCAGTATCAGGGGAATGATCTCCTCTTCGCGGCGCGGTGCCGCCAGCGTATTGCCGCAGGCGAATCCGCTGTCACCGACGCACTCCTGCCGCTGCGCGCGCTTGACGGAAAGCGGGACGCCGACGCATTGTTCCAGACACTGGCCGTCTACCTGCTCGATGAAAACGGCAGCGTGCCCGCCACGGCAGAACGTCTCTATCTGCACAAGAACACCGTCAAGTACCGGCTGCGCGTCATGTCCGACTGCTTCGGCTTTGCCATCGGCCAGATGCCCGCCTCCGCGCCGCTGTATGAGGCCGTGGCCATCCGCCGGCTGCTCGGCGGCGAGGAAAAGCAGCCCGGCTGACGGCTACACGCCGGCACATGCGTCTTCTCCGGCTGGTTTGCCATTTGAACAGGTTCCATTTGCTCCCAAATTGGAGACATATCCGCTCTATGACTCGCACCCTCTTTTTGTTCAATTGGACAAAACGGGAGTCTCTTGTTTTCCTCTCCCGCCAAAGACGATGCCCCGGGTTTTCTATACAATTTCGGCAACCCCGTGTGCCACAAAGGGTTGGCGCACGGCGATTCGAAAGGAGAAACGCCTTGTGGAAGAGAAACGCAATGCCTTTGAAATCAAGCCTGATCAACGACAGAGCTGGTTTTCCATCACCATGGTATGGGCCGGCGCCATGATCTGTGTCACCTGCCTGATGGTGGGCGGCCTCCTTGGCTCCTTCCTCACCCTCGGCCAGGCAGCGATCGCCGTCGTCATCGGCTACGCGCTGGTCGCCGCCTACATGTCCCTCATCGGCATGCAGGGCTGTGACCTGGGGCTGCCCACCGCCATTCTGGCCGGCGCCTCCCTGGGGCAGAAGGGTGGCAAATATGTCATCAGCGCCCTGCTGGCCATCGCCTGCGTCGGCTGGTTCGGCGTGCAGTCCGCGGTCTGCGGCATGTCTTTCAGCACCATGTTCGCCACCATCTTCAATGTGCAGATTCCTGTCTGGCTGTCCATCCTGTTCTGGGGCGTCATCATGCTCATCACGGCCAGCTTCGGCTTCAAGGGCCTGAAGCTGCTCAACACCGTCGCTGTCCCCCTGCTGGTCATCGTCTGCCTGTACGGGCTCATCCTGGCCATTGTCCGCAATGACGGCCTGTCCCTGATTGCCGTGTATCAACCCGCGGTCAACATGGGTCTGGTTTTCGGCATCAACTACACCATCGCCGCCTGAGGCCATGCTTCAGGGAACACGAAATCCCGGCGGCAAACATGCCCCGGAGAAAAGACAAGCTTGCGCACTGCAGGTTGAAAGGAGCATACTCCCTTGCGTACTATCGACATCAAGGAAATTGAAGACATCGCGCTCGGCGCCACACTGCTCGGCGCGGGCGGCGGGGGTGATCCCTACATCGGCAAACTCGTCGCCATCGGCGCCGTCCGGGAATGCGGGCCGGTCACCCTGCTCGACCCGGAGGAAGTGCCGGACGACGCGCTCATCGTCCCCATCGCCATGATGGGCGCCCCCACCGTGCTGGGCGAGAAAGCCGTCGGCGGAAACGAATACAAGACGCTGCACCGCATGATCTCCCAGTTTTTCGGCAAGGAAATTTACGCCTTCATGCCCATCGAGGCCGGCGGTGTCAACAGCATGCTGCCCATCGCGGCGGCCGCGCGGCTCGGGCTGCCGCTGGTGGATGCAGACGGCATGGGCCGGGCTTTCCCGGAATTGCAGATGGTCACCTTCACCATCGGTGGCATGCGGGCCACCCCCATGGCCCTGACCGATGAAAAGGGCAACAGCGTCATCTTCGACACCATCACAAACAAATGGACCGAGGAGCTTGCGCGGGCCGTCACCACGAGCTGTGGCGGCAGCGTGTCCGTCTGCCTGTACGCGATGACCGGCAGCCAGCTCAAGGAATATGCCGTCAAAAACATCATCACCCGCTCGGAAAATCTCGGGCGAGCCATCCGAACCGTCAAGGAAGATGCCGATGGCAATCCCGAAGCCGCCTTTTTCCGCGCCACCGAGGGGTTTCGCCTGTTCCGCGGCAAAATCGCGGATGTCCGGCGCGAAACCCGGGGCGCGTTCAATTTTGGAAAGGTGGTGCTCGAGGGCATCGGGGATTTCCGCGGCCGGCAGGCCGAAGTGGACTTTCAGAACGAAAACCTGACCGCTACGGTGGACGGAACGCTCGTTGCCACGGTACCGGATCTCATCTGCCTGGTGGATACCGAAACCTTCATTCCCGTCACCACCGACGCGCTCAAATACGGCAAGCGCGTGCTCGTGGTGGGGCTGAAATGCTTTGAGATGTGGCGGACAGAGAAAGGACTCGAACTGGTGGGGCCAAGGTGTTTTGGCTGTGACACGGACTATGTGCCCGTGGAGGAACGCGCGAAGGAGGTGTCCGCATGAAATACAGACTTGGCATTGACGTTGGCGGCACCAACACGGATGCGGTGCTCATCGACAGCCATCACGCGGTGGTTGCGGAAATCAAGAGTCCCACCTCCGACGACATCTATGAAGGCATCCTGCGCGCCATCCGGCATATTCTCGACGCCTCCGGCATCGCGCCCACCGACATCCGGCAGGCCATGCTCGGCACCACCCAATGCACCAATGCCATTGTGGAGCGGAAAGGGCTCGAGCCTGTCGCGCTGATTCGTATCGGCGCACCGGCGACACTGGGCATCCCGCCAATGGTGGATTGGGCGGAGGACATCAAGGGCACCGTTGTGATGCAAACCATCCTTGGCGGCGGATTTGAATACGACGGCAAGCTGCTGGCGGAACTCGACGAAACCGCCGCCCGCACCTTCTTCGAGCAGGCCCGCGGCCGTGTGCGCGCCGTTGCCATCTCTTCGGTCTTCTCCACGGTTCGCAATGATCACGAACTGCGGCTGGCCGAATTGTGCCGCGAGGTCATGAGCGCGGACACGCATGTGTCCATCTCCAGCGAAATCGGCCCCATGGGGCTGGTGGAGCGTGAAAACGCCACCATCCTCAACGCGGCACTCCATCGCGTGGCGGAACGCTTCACCGACGGGTTCGCCCGCTCCCTTTCAGAAATGGGCATCATGAAGGCCGACATCTATCTCTCGCAGAACGACGGCACCCTGATGACAATGGCGCAGGCACGGCGGTATCCCATTCTCACCATCGCGTGCGGACCGACGAACTCCATCCGGGGCGCCAGCCATCTCACCCGGCAACAAAACGCGCTGGTCATCGATGTGGGCGGCACCACCACGGATCTCGGGGTTATCCAAAACGGCTTTCCGCGCGAATCCAGCATCGCCGCCACCATCGGCGGGGTCCGGACCAATTTCCGGATGCCGGACGTCCACACCATCGGGCTTGGTGGCGG
>JAEWSN010000233.1 GCA_023459915.1 Bacillota bacterium | reverse complement strand
TACGGGATCGTCGCCATCTGCGGGCGGCAGGGTTGCCGGCGTCAGCGCCAAGGGCGTCGTTGCCGGGGGCGTCGTTGCCGGGGGCGTCGTTACCGGGTGCGTCGGTACCGGGGGCGTCAGGGGAACCGACGGTCCGGCAGGGCCTGTATGTGCCGGGGAACCGGGGAGTTCGTGGCGGCCGGTGTCGTGGCCGGGGTAACCGTCCCCCCCGCGGGAGAGCTTTTCGAACAGGTCCGCCAGGCGGCGGGCATTCTGGCTTTCGGCGCGTGCGTATTGAACGGACAGCGCCCGCAGGGTATCCTTGTCTTCTACGGACAGGGCCAGCTGGGGCAGACGGAATTCGGTGCCCTTGTACACATAGCCGTTGTGCTTCGCGCTGTAGGCAATGGGTGCCCCCAGGGAATCACGCAGGTACTCGATGTCCCGGGCCGCCTGCCGTCCGGAGATCTCGAACTGGGCCGCGATGGCGGTACAGTTGGGATGCTGTCCGGCGCGGATGCGCTGATCGATCCATTGGATGCGATGGAGATTGCCCATGGTTCGCCTCCGGTGGCAGTTGAAAGTCGCAACGCGACGTTTTGCACTGAAATCATTATATGCCATTTCCCGAGCCTTGTTGCTTTGATCACAAAGCCATTTGTGCGGAAAGGATGCCATGCGCACACTCATTGTCTCTGTCAATGCCAAATATGAACACGAAAACCCCGCGCCCTGGTACCTCAAGGCGGCGTGCGACGCGCGCGGGGAGGGCTGTGGCCAGGTGGATGTCCTGGTGGGGACCATCAACGATCCGCCGGGTCATCTGTTTGGCCGGGTGGTGGCGCAGGCACCGGATGTGGTGGCGCTGAGCTGCTATATCTGGAACCGGGACATCCAGCTGCGGCTGTGCGGGGATTTGAAGGCGGCCCTGCCGCATGTGTTCGTGGTGATCGGCGGGCCGGAGGTTTCCCATGCCGATGGCGGAGACGCCTTTTTGGCCCGGGGCGCGGATGTCATCGTGGCAGGCGAGGGGGAAAGGCGGTTTGCGGATCTGCTGGCATTGCTGCACCGGGGGGAGCGTCCGGATGCGCCCATGCTTGCGGCATGGCGGCGGATTGGGCCGCCATTGCCTGCCGGAGCGCTGTTTTCTCCCTGCATGCCGGCCTACCTGGCGGACATCGGGGGACGCATTGCGTATGTGGAGGCTTCCCGTGGCTGTCCATACCGCTGTTCGTATTGCCTGTCCTCGGAAAGCACGGGGCTGACCCTGCTGCCCCTGCCGCAGGTGTTCCGGGACGTGGCCGCACTGCTTGCCGCCGGGGCCAGGGTCATCAAGTTCGTGGATCGCACCTTCAACCTCACAGATGAACGAACCCTGGAGATTTGGCACCACCTGCTTGCGCACCGGGAGGCGGGCGTCACCTTCCACTTCGAGATCGCGCCGGACCGGCTGACCGAAGCGCAGCTGCGCTTCCTGGAGTCGGCACCTTCCGGATTGTTCCAGGTGGAGGCGGGCATACAGACGGTACATGGGCAGACACTCCAGGCCATATCCCGCGTGATGGACGTGGACAAGGCACTCCATGCGCTGGCCAGGCTGCATGCGGCCGGAACGGTGCATGTGCACGCGGATCTCATCGCCGGCTTGCCGGGAGAGACACCGGAGATGTTTGCCGACTCGTTCAACCGGCTGTACGGAGCCCGTCCGCACCAGTTGCAGCTGGGGTTCCTCAAGCTGCTGCGTGGAACACGGATTCGCCGGGAGGCGGCGCAGTGGGGGTATGTGGCCAGAACCTACGCGCCATACGAGGTCATCGCCACTTCCACAATGGCTGTGGCCGATCTGCTCCGGCTCAAGGAGGTGGAGGAGACGGTGGAGCGGTTTGCCAACAGCGGCCGGTTCCTGCTGACGCTGCAGTGGCTGGAGGGGCGCTTTGAAACACCGTTTGCGCTGTTTGCCGCGCTGGCGGATCAGCAAAAGCGCTCGGGCACGCTCGGACGGGCGGTTTCCTCCGAGGTGCTGTTCCGGGAGATGCTGGCTTTTGTGACAGTGGTTTCCGGGCGGGAGCGGCGCCTGCCCGGCGAACTGACCCGGCGGGGGGCTCCATTGGCGCAGCCGGAAGGGGAAAGCGCGCTGGTCCAGCCGGAAGAGGAAGGGGAAGGAGCGATGGCACTGGATTTGCTGCGGCTCGACTGGGTCTGCGCACACCGCAATCCGTTCCTTCCCGAATGGCTCGGGGACCGGGAATCTTCCGAGCCGGCAAAGACAATCGACCTGATGAGGGCGTATGGTGAACAGGACCTGACAAAAGAGAACCCAAACCAAGCCGACAGTCAACGCCGGAACCTTCGCAACCGATACCATGTGCGCACCGTGTGCCTGCCCGGAGCGGTTCGGGAGGGCATCCGGATGGGAGCCAATCCGGACGTGGCGGCACCCGGGGAGAGGCGGATCCGGGTCATCGTCGACACCCGCCGGGTCCACCCCGTGCTGGGCAGGCCGGAAGTCATCTGCCTGAATCGTTGCATCCCGTGAGCACAAAAGTTAGAATGGGAATGGATGCAGCCGTCTGGTGACATCATGTTGCATGAGAGGGACTTATGAAACAAAAACCGTCCGCGAAAACCACCATCCTCGCCGTACTCGCCGGTATCGGCGCCATCGCCGTGCTGCAGTACCTCGTGCTGCTGCTGGCCAAGTTTGTCAGCATCCCGTTTGTCCTGCCTGTGATCATCGGTGTCGTGATGTTTCTGGTGATTCGGGGCAGTCTCGGGAAAAAGGAGCGCGCGCGGACCATCGCATTTGAAGGGGTCACCTTCGGCGAAATCGACGCCATCTCCAAAACAGGCAAAAAGCTGACCACGGAGATGCGCAATGCCATCAACCGCCTGGGGCAGACAGACATCCGGGCGGCCGTGAACGACCTGT
>JAEWSN010000232.1 GCA_023459915.1 Bacillota bacterium | reverse complement strand
CCGTGGCCATGTTGGGGTTGACCGCGTCGGCATCCCGGGCGGCCAGGGTGCCGCGGACCGCCACCACATATTCCGCCCGCACCTGCAACGCCTTGGCGTGCAGCGCGGCATGGGTTTCGCTGTTGACGACAATCTGCAGAATGCCGCTGCGATCGCGCAGCGTCACAAACAGCAGCGCGCCGAGATCCCGGCGCTTCTGCACCCAGCCCATGACGGTGATTTCCCGGCCCACATCCGCCGCGGACACTTCCGCGCAGCGGTGCGTCCGTTTGAGTCCCATGATATTCTCTGCCATATGTTCCTCCGGTTGTCTTCAAGTGATGGTTGTTGCCAAATGCTGATCTGTTACTGTTCCCTGGCCTTGAGCAGCCTGTCGACGAGTGAATCCAGGCTGATGTCCTTGCTTTCGCCCAGCTTCATGTCGCGCAGCGCGGCACGGCCGGTTTCGATTTCATTGTCGCCCAGCATCAGGGTGTACCGCGTGCCCAGCTTGTCCGCGTACTTCATCTGTGCCTTCACACTGCGGCCCATGACATCCTTCACACAGGAAATGCCCTTGCGGCGCAGCTCCCAGCACAGCGATTCCACCACCGTGGAGGCCTTCTCGCCCACTGCGCCGAGGTAGATGAGCGGCTTGCCCGGCGTGGGAATGTCCACGCCCTGGCTTTCCATTTCCATCAACAGCCGCTCCACACCGATGGCAAACCCGATGCCCGGTGTTTTGGGCCCGCCGCAGGCCTCGATGAGGCCGTCATACCGGCCTCCGCCGCAGACGGTGCCCTGGGTGCCGATATTGCGGGAGACAAACTCGAACACGGTTCGGGTATAGTAGTCGAGCCCGCGGACAATGCCCTTGTCAATGGCATACCGGATGCCCATGGCCTCAAGCTTGCCGCACAGCGCGTCGAAATGCGCGCGGCAGTCGTCACAGATGTGGTCGAGCAGCGCGGGGGCCTCCGCCACATGATGGCGGCAGGTTTCCTCCTTGCAGTCGAGGATGCGCATGGGATTGCGATCGTATCGCCCCTGGCAGGTTTGGCACATGGACCCGATGCGGGGCGCCAGGTAATCCCGGAGCAACCGGTTGTAGTCCGCCCGGCAGGTGGGGCAGCCGATGCTGTTGAGATTCAGCGTGAGATTGCCGATGCCCAAACGTTCGAACAGCAACGACAGCAGGGAGATGATTTCCGCGTCCGCCGCGGGATCCGCCGCGCCGAACATTTCCATGCCGAACTGGTGGAACTCGCGGTAGCGGCCCTTCTGCATCTTTTCGTAGCGGTAGGCGGTGATGTTGTAGTACAGCTTCACCGGCTGGGCCTGGGATGTCATGCCATGCTCGATGAAGCTGCGCACCACACCCGCGGTGCCCTCCGGACGCAGGGTGAGGCTGCGCCCCCCCTTGTCCTCGAAGGTGTACATCTCCTTCTGGACAATGTCCGTGGTTTCGCCGACGCCCCGCTGGAACAATTCCGTGTGCTCGAACACGGGAATCCTGATTTCCCGATATCCGAACTGGGCGCAGAGATCCGCGAACACGCGCTCCACATGGTGCCACCGGTGGATGTCTTCGGGCAGGATGTCATTGGTGCCTTTCGGGGCTTGCGTCAACATATCATACTCCTATGGGGTCTTGTGTCATCATCCACATGATTTTATCCTCTACCGGCAATGGAATGCAACAGGAGAAAAAATGACAGGGGGTTCCGTTACTGACGTGATTCGACCAAATTCGCCAGATGGGACCGTTCGTTCAGGCATTGGATGGTCCGCTCGCCGAATGGACTGATGGAGAGCCGGGTGATGCCACACGGATCCAGCTCGCTGAACACCTGTCCCACGTAGGTTCGGTCCAGCCCGAGGAAACGGAACATGAGGTTGAAGGCGGTGCCGCTGTGGCAGACCACCAGATGGCTGCCCTCCCGCAAGTGGCTGTCATAAAACGCGTCGACGCGATCCATGAACTGCAGCCAGTTCTCGCTTCCCTCGTAGGGATGCCACTCGCCAACCGGCCCCTCAACGGGCATTTCCAGCGGCTTGGCCGCTTCCCGGGTCATGCCCGCGGCGATGCCGTTGTTCAACTCGCGCAGCGCATGGATGGGCTCGGCCCGCCTGCCGAGCGCTTCCCCAATCAGTCCGGCCGTCTGTCTGGCGCGCAGCAAGTCGCTGGTCCAGAAGCGGAAAGGCTCCGGCCATTTTTCCCGTGCAAGGGCAAGCCCGGTTTGACGTGCCTGCGCCCGGCCGTGAGTCGTCAGCGCCGTATCGGACCAGCCACCGGTCAGCGGCGTCTTGCCCACCATGTGTTCGGCTTCGCCGTGACGGATCAGGATCAGTTTTCGATTGTGTTTTTCCACTTGGCTCATTGCACCATTTTACAGGAGAGGGGATGCGCCGTCCAGCGGCATGGCATCCCATGCCGGTTCACGGGTCAGCCCGCGCAGCAGCGCGCCGGCAGTCTCCGGGCTGTTCATCAGGCGGGCCAAGTCGTTGATGTCCTCCTCCACCCGCTTCTCCAGTCCGGCCGGCACCACCAGGGACACGCGCCGGCCAAGAACCGCCTGCAGGATGGGCCCGATGGTTCCCATCTCCGGGTGGCCAATCAGGATGCCGGCCTGCCGGCGGGACAACTGCACCGCATTGGCGCCCTTGAGCACCACATCGCCGGCCTTGAGACCGGCAGCCACGTCAAAGATGGTCTGGCCGAACCGGGGTACGCCCCGCTCAATGACGAGATCCCCTGGAAAAACAGGCTTGGACGGACTGCCGGGTTGATTCGGATCGTTGCCCGAAGCCGTGCCATACGCACCGGCACGTTCCGGGATCTTCCGTCCAGGCGCGGTTGTCACCCCCCGCACGAACGATGTGCGGTCAAAGGGCAGGTCCACACCGGCCTTGCGCAGGCATTCCTCCACCACATAGCCGTTCGTGGAGCCGGCCATGACCACGATGGTGCCGTTCTCCCACGCCGCCACCATTTCCGGGAGGGCCAGCACGGCTTTGGCGATCAGCCTTTTCCCCGCCGATACGGTGAGAAACTGTTGTTGTGTTTTCATGGGGATTCCCGACTGCGTTTGAACCTGACTCATTGTTGCCTCCGTTTCGAACCTTGCGGCAGGCGCGTCCACCGACGTCACCCCCGCCCTTGTTTTTCACGTCACGACCGCCTCCGGCCACGGTCATTGCTGTCCGTTGTCCCCACTATACACCAAATCGTGTCCGGACTGAACCGGGTGCCGGATTCTGTTCCGCTCAAGAAGCCATTTGCCGGACGGCGGCGTCTCGCCGGGCACATTTGATCGGCATCAGATTTCAGGTTGCGTCAGCCCCTGAATGGTGCTACAATGTGTAGGCTGACTTTCGGGACAGCGTTAAGATCCATTAGCTCAGTCGGTAGAGCACCTGACTTTTAATCAGGGTGTCCGGAGTTCGAGTCTCCGATGGATCACCAGAAACGCGAGAATGCCTGCAACCATTGTGTTGTGGGCATTCTCTTTTTTGTTTCCGAAGTGGTTGCATGAAAATAAGGGAGTGCTGCAATAAGTCGGCTCACAAGATGATACCTTCAAGCATGTCAAACGCAAAATCGATTCGTTTGACATCATCTTCGGCTGCAGTGACAATCTGTACATGTCGCAAAACAACAAGAATCATGTCGTTGGCCCGGACAACCAAGCGCTGGTTTCCATCCCCGAATTTGGCACACTCACCAGCAATGGCCGGGTCAGCCAATACTTCCACCAATTGATGGACATGTCCCTGATCGATGATGTGTACAGGCAAAACACCTGCAACCATTTCGTCAGCCTCATGCTGATGCAATTGTCCAAGGAAAGCGACGGAACGCAGGACGCGCCGGGCATCGCACTGGGCAAGCTGTACAATGTCCGGGAATGGATCCGTGTCCACGCCACCGATGACATCTCCCTCGAGGAAATCGCAAGAACCTTCGGCTACAATCCCCAGTATCTGTCACACAAATTCAAGCAGACCACCGGAGAAACCATCTTTTCCCATATCAACCGACTGCGCATGAAAAAAGCCAAGGAACTGCTCAGCACCTCCTCCATCACTGTTGAGGATGTCTCCATGTGCTGCGGCTTTTCCAACGCCAAATACTTCATGCGCCTGTTCAAAAGACTGGAGGACGCAACCCCCTCCCGGTACAGGGCCACCGACTTGTCCGCCAAATCCTTGCGCGCATCCGGCACATCATGCTCCAGCATCGCCATGTACACCAGGAAGTTCAGCGGCGCCCAGATGCGCCCCCGCCAGTAATCCTGGTCTTGGAACGCCGCGTCATTGCGCGCGATGGACGGGATCATCCAAGCGCCGTAAAACTCCTCCGGATTGAAGTAGTGCCCGTCCACCATGCGGTGGACGCGATCTGCCGTGATCTTTTCTGAGAACAGCGCGTAGAAATTGCACGGCGAAATCCGCCTCGAGAATGCACCGGTATCCGTCCGCCGGTTGTAATAAAAACCCTCGCGCTCATCCCAAAGGGTTTCCAAACCGGCTTCCGCCACTGCCGATGCTCCACAGCCGGATGACCGGCGAGATGCAGCGCAGGACGGCGTCAGCGTGCCATAGGTTTTGGTGGCCACGGCATTGAAGCCATCCTCGCCGGGATGCTTGCCGTTGGCATCGACGGTCAGCTGCTTCAGGGCTTCCACCCAGCGCGCCACCCACAATCAGGCCTATGGAGCCAAGAGGACAATTTTCTTGTTTTTCTGTATTTTATTCCGTTTTCTTGTGTTCCGTACGCTCCCATAGGAAAATGGGATCAGGCAACGTAAAGCAACGGTGTCGGGAACTGGCCCGTTTCCGACCATCATGCCGGGGGAGTTGAGGCATGGAACATCAGACAGCTTTCCATTTTCTGGACGGAATATTGGAAAAGATGCATATTCAGGCACAACGGCTTTTCCCGGGCACACCCCTTCCGGACACACTGGATTTGGGCATTCGAAGGCTGCTCGGCCGGCAATCGGAGTACCAAACCCTGTTCTCGTCCCTGTCGGTTCGCACGGCCGGGAACACCCTGTACAAGCATGTGGATCCCTATCTGTGCAACTACCTGTATCTGAAGCTTGCGGATGACACGCCTTCCATCCTGCTGATTGGTCCCTATCTGAATGCACGCCTTTCCCGGACACAGCTGCTGCAGGAGGCCGAACGTCATGACGTGCCTCCGCGGATGGTGGACGAGCTGGAATACTACTATGGCCGTCTTGCCGTCCTGGAGGATGAAAGCCTGCTGCTTTCGGTCATCAACACCTTCTGTGAAACCCTTTGGGGCGGCAGCGAGGCCTATGGGGTCGTGAATCAGAAAGAGGAGGAATCGGGCACGACGGAAATTCCACCGGACACCGACGCGTTTACGGGAAGCAACTCCCTGCTGACCATGGAGCATTTGGCCCAGCGGTACGCCTTCGAGAACGAGCTGCTCAGAACCGTGTCGCTCGGCCTGACCCACAAGGCGCTCCTGATGCTGTCCAGCATCCACGAGCTCGCGTTGAAGCAACGCGTGGCGGATCCGTTGCGCAATACAAAAAACTACTGCATCATCATGAACACATTGATGCGAAAGGCCGCCGAACAAGGCGCGGTTCACCCGTATTATCTGGATCTTGTCTCGTCGGATTTTGCGGGACGCATTGAGTTGACCGGCACTGTGACGGCGAGGCACAGCCTGAAGAAGGAAATGGCCGCCACCTATTGCCGGCTTGTCGGCAAGCACCATTGCGGCTGTACGCCGAAGGCATATCGCAGCACCCACCCGCAACAGAGCCGTTGAACACGACCAGCGCAGTCATGTGTCCCCACTCATTTTCCCGGCCAACCGGTAGGCCGCCACCAGACTCTCCGTGCCAGCCACCCCCTGCCAGGCGATATCAAATGCCGTCCCATGATCCACCGAGGTCCTGATGACCTTGAGCCCGAGGGTCACATTCACGCCGCCCTCGAAATCGAGCAGCTTCATGGGAATATGCCCCTGATCGTGATACATGCAGACCACCGCGTCATACTGCCCGCGCACCGCCTTGAGAAAAACGGTGTCCGGAGCGACCGGGCCCTCGCACCGGATCCCCTCCGCCTGTGCGTCCGCAATGGCGGGCACCACCTGTTCCACCTCTTCGGAGCCGAACGCCCCATGCTCTCCCGCGTGCGGGTTCAGTCCGGCCACCGCGATTCGCGGCACATCCAGATACGCGGCCAGCGCGTTGTGCGTCAGCCGGATGACCTTTCCCACGCGTTCCCGTGTCACGGCCCGCACCGCCTCCGCCATGGAGACATGGGTGCTGACATGGGACACCGTCAGCCTGTCGCTGGTGAGCATCATGGTGTAATCCATCTCCCCGCACAGGCCGGCGATCAGCTCCGTGTGGCCCGAGAAGCCAGGGATGCTCAGCCGGGTGGCCTCCTTGTTCATGGGCAGGGTGACGATGGCGGCGATTTGCCCGTCGAGCGCCAGTTCCACTGCCTTGATGACATACGCGGCCGCCGCTTTTCCGGACAACCGGTCCACCTGGCCAATCTTCAACTCCTGGCGCTTCATCAGCCCCAAATCCAGCACATTCAGCGCGTCTGCCCGCATCTCATCCGGCGAGGAGACCAGGTGCAGCGGCACCCCATAGCCCAGCGACTGGTTGCAAAAAGACAGAATGTCGGCGTCCCCAAAAACCAGCGCCCGATCATCGAGCTTCTGTTCCCGCCATGCCTTGAGCAGCACCTCCGGGCCAATGCCGGCGGCGTCTCCCATGGTGATGCCCAGCGGGCGCATACTCTTCAGATGATTCATAAGAAACGCTTCCTTTCTGCTTCAGAAGACCAGCTGGGTCTTCAAGATCCCTGGCGAAAAAACTGAACGGCATCATCACCGTAAGGACAACCGTTCACATTCCTTTGACGGCCACATGGGCCATCACGGTTTCCAGCACGTCCGGCGCGCCGAATCCGCCGGCCTTCGAAACAAGCAGGCAAGTCCCCGCATTCGACGTCAGCCGATTGACCACCAGCCCGGGGACCATTTCCTCCACCGGACGCAACGACGAACCCGGCATGTCGGACATGATGCCAAACAGCGTGTCGCCGCCAAACACAACGAGGGTCAGCTTCGGCACCGCCGCAAGCAGCTGCTTCGCGATCCGACCGAACGCGGCTGCCACCATGGCCGGTGTGACATCCGAATCCTGTGCCCGTCTGTCCCGGACGGATTGGATCATCACCAACGCGTTGGTCTGCAACCGCTCACGCCAACCGGCCAGCCGGCTGAGGCCCGCTTCCGTCTGCCAGAAGCGGGGATCCTTTTCCTGTGCGGTGAGCATTTCGGACGGAACGCCGGGATGCGCGGCGCGATACGCGCGAATCTGGCCCAGCGATACCTCGCTGGTGCTGCCGCAGAGCAGCAGCGTGCCCACGACGGGGTCAGACTCCACCGCTGTGGGGTCTGACCCCATATCGGGCACGCGGGACGCACCAAACTGCCGCACAAGCAGGGCTGCCAGCACACCGGCAAACCCCGCGCAGCCCCCGGTCAGTCGCAGGCAGTCCGCATCCGCCAGGCGTTCGCCGGCTTGCGCGAGCTCGCGCTGTTCACTTGCATTGTGGAGCACAACCACCTTATCCAATGCCATCGGTGGTTCCAGCACAACTGCTTCCGCCGCCATCAAATTCGGCGCACCCCTGTCTGCGGCCACAGCGCCATCCATCCATACAGGTGACAGCAGCCCCTGATCTGCCAGCAAGTCCGGGATGCGGGTGGTTCGAATGGGATTCTGCGGATCGGTGGCGAATTCCGTCTGATGCAGCGGCACGCCGTTCACCCACTGGCAGCCGTCCACCGTCTGTCTTCCCAGCGCGGGATACGCCGGCAGAAAATGAAGCATCCTGAAGGGCAGCGCGTCCAGCATGGCCTGCATTTCCGCGCCGATGCGGCCGCGCAGCGTGGAATCCGTTTTCTTGTAGAAATGGGTATACCCCTGCTCCCAGGCCAGGCGGGTCAGCCGGCGCAACCGCTCGTATGCCGCCGTGGCATCGAGGTGCCGGCTCTCGGTGTCCACTACCGTCACCTCCGCCGGCAGCGCTTCCCTGCGATGAGCCTTGTTCACAGGTTCCAACTGCGTTTCCAGGCTTGCCACATTCAAATGCTCCGCATGCGTTTCCCGACTTGCCACATTCACAGGCTCCGTATGCGTTTCCCGGCATGCCTTTTCCTCAAATTCCGTCCACAGCAGCACCTCGGTCCACAGACCGGCTTTTGTGAACTGGACGCCCGTGTCCAGCGCGCCCGTAAAGTCATCCGCCAAGACCACCAGCCGGAACGGAGTTTCTGCTTTGCCCGTTCCCGTGTGGCCATGCAATGCCTTCGGGCTTGTTGGTTCCTTCGGTTCCTTCCGTTCCTTCCGTTCCTTCCGTTCCTTCGCTACCTTCTGGCTTATTGGTGCCATCGGGCTCATTGGTTCCTTCTGTTCCATCGGCCACCTCACGCGTCAAATGGCATCAGGCAGCCATCCGCGTCGAACAGCATTTCCTGTTCGCCAATCAGTGTGATGCCGTCCCGGTCGCGAATCTGACGGTATACAGCTTCAGAGACCAGCAGCTCCCCCAGGTGAAGCGTGTCCTTGATGCGGATGATGGCCGCGTCAGCCACATCCACCGGCCCCCAGGTGCGTGCGGCAAACTGGAATGCCTCCCAATCCGTCCGCGCGACCACCGGCAGTTTGCCCCTGTCGAGAAAGGTGCTGGTGACGATGTTCTCGTTGGTCACAGCCAAATCGACCTTCTGGCGGAACCGTTCCGTCACGATGTCCGCCAAACCCATGCCGGTTGCGTTGCCATGGGAGGCTTCCGTGAG
>JAEWSN010000231.1 GCA_023459915.1 Bacillota bacterium | reverse complement strand
GAACGATCTACCGCGACGTGGACGCCCTCAATCTGGCCGGCATTCCCATAGAATCACGCCAAGGCCATGGTGGGGGCATCCGGGTCATGCCCGGATTCAAATTGGACAAGACCCTGTTGACCGAGCGCGATCTCACAGATGTGGTGACAGCGCTGAAAAGCCTTTCCACCGCATTCTCCAGCAACGCGGACAGTGTGTTGCTCGAAAAGCTGAACCATTCGGTTCCCGTGGAGAAAAAGCAATCCTTCGCGCAACGCACCAACGAGGTCATCATCGACATTTCTCCCTGGGGAGATGATGCACGCATCCGGACCAAACTGAATTTGATTCGGGCGTTGCTGGATGCGAACCGAACACTTGCGTTCCAGTACCGGGATGCGCAGGGTCGCACGTCACGCCGGGTGCTCGAGCCGCACACCCTCCTGTTCAAGGGCATGAACTGGTATGTCTACGGATGGTGCCGAAAGTCCCAGGATTTTCGCACGTTCCGGCTGTCCCGGATGATCGCGCCCGAAGATGGCGGAGAAACCTTCCAGCGCAGGGACATCAGCACCGGAGATCGCCCCTGGCACACCACCTGGACGGCTCCGGAAAACAACATCACCCTGGTGATGCGGTTTCCCGGCCAATACGCAAACCGTCTGTCGGACTGGTTCGAGCCGGAAGATCTGGCTCAGCAGGCCAACGGGGACATCCTCGTCCGGTCGCAAATGCCCGATACCCCTTGGGTGGACAGCTTTGTGCTTGGTTTCGGCGCCATGGGGGAAGTGCTGGAGCCCGCCCACGTTCGCGAGCGGATCAGAAAAGCACTCTGCGATATGGTCACAGTATATGGCTGCAACGGCGGCATGCGAGGCAACAATTCCCCGGAACGCCGCGCGCAGAAGAAGAAAAAGAAAATGGGGAGAAAGAAAACTTGAAGTTCCAAACCTGACAATCCGATGTCATGTTTCATTTCATATGATGGTCTCATCCCCTGTGGCGCACGGCTTGTATCAACGTGTTCGGATGCCCCATCCGCAACAGATGCAAACGCATGATTACCGCGACGCAGGCATTTTTCGAGAGGACGAAGGAATCGTCCGGAAGGAGACCATCATGGAACAAGTGAACAATGTAGCCATCTGTCAAAGCTGCGGCATGCCCATGCCAACCGAGGACTTGTACGGAACACGCGCCGACGGGACAACAACCTCTGAGTACTGCACCTATTGCTATCAAGACGGGGCTTTCCTGGGTCCCACCGACACCGTGGAGGCCATGATTGAGGTGTGTGTGCCCTTCATGGTCAAGGAAGGCATGCCGGAAGCACAGGCCAGAAAACTGCTCAGCGAGCAGCTTCCCCAGCTGAGGCGCTGGGCGGTCACACAGCAGTGAGCCACGAGCCATGGCACGTGCTGTTGCGACAGACCCGTTATACCGCTCCTGCACGCGCTGTTACGACAGCCCCGGGCTGCCATGGCGTGTACTGATTCGGCAGACCCGGGATTCCATGGCTCACGCTGATACAATCTCCCCGGACATCAGAAATGGCGACCGGCTCAACACACCCAGACAATCTTCGCCGGATTCGACTCATTCGGAACAGAAACTGCCTCCAGCGCTGTGAGCATGTCTGCGCAAGCCGCATAGGCGCTGGATTCCAATTCAGCCCATGCTGTATCGGGACCCAGTTGGTCATACGCAATCGCCAGCGCGCCATACAAGGCCAACCCAATGCAGTGTCTGGCTGAATGGATGGTGGCGGCACACTGGCCGATGGCCCGGGCCGCCGCCTGCGCGGCAGGTTCCGCCTCCATTTCTCGGGCCGCCGCATGACAAGCCAGAATGTCCGCTTTCGCGGCGGGAAGCTTTATTTCCTTCGCCAACCAGGCTCTGGCGGCCTGAATTGCATCCGCAGGTCTTTGATCCGACGCGTGCTGGCGGTTCCAGATTGGCAGCAACCGGGCTTCCGCATAATCAAGCGCCCAATTCGCCAGTGTGATTTTGCTTTGCGTCTCTATTTGTTTGATGAGTGACTGGATGGCGGGCGCCTCCCAGTCACTCAACATTTTTCGGTACTTTGGCATATGAGCCTCCTGTTCGTCCAGCCATTGCCGCGATCTCAATGGTGATGCCCCGTCGCATGGCACCACTTGGCAATTTCCGCAATCAACGCGGTCGGTACCGGCTGATTGTAGGGAAACTGGATGGTGCCTTTGCTGGTCCGATATGACTTGAGCTTGTCCGCGAAAAAAACGATGGCATCCGGTCCGGGGAATATGCTGAAATGCTGCTTGAACGCGGCAAAATGGATGATGTTGTGTTTGTGCCAGAACGTCGGCATGCCCCAGGACATGCGTTCCTGCACATTCAGCAGCACCTCGCGCAGGGTCTGGTATACCTGGTAAAGGATAGGCTGTATGGCCTCCGGCTGTGCTGTGATGTATTCGGGAATACCTTCAGCTGGCTTGTTCGTCGTTTCTGACGTGTTCACATCTGCCGGCTTGCCCGCCTTTTCTGACATGTTCACATCTACCGGCTTGCCCGCTTTTTCTGGCTTGTTCACTTCTGCCGGTTTTTTCTTTTTCCCAGGCTTGTTCAAATCTGCTGACATGCTTACACCTCCAACCGTCCCCGGAACCCCCGGGACGAATAATACGATTCAGCGCCATTGTGATACGTGAAGACCTGTCCATACCGATAATCGCAGAACAATGCGCCGCCCTGCTCCCGAACCGACTTCGGCGTCGCGATCCAGCTTGATGTTTTCTGATCAAAGGATCCCAGGCACTGCAGATTTCTATACGCTTCCTCTGTCAGCATTTCTATACCCATTTCCTCGGCCATGCCGAGCGCGCTCCCCGCCGGCTTGTTGGTTTTCCTGGCTTGCCACGCCGCCTGATCATAGCACAGGCTCCGCCTTCCGGAAGGGCTCTCCGGGGAACAGTCACAGAAAACAAATGGTGTCGCGACAATCTCTGAATGCCTCACAACGCCCG
>JAEWSN010000230.1 GCA_023459915.1 Bacillota bacterium | reverse complement strand
TCCACATGCCACTGCGCCGCGTTTTCCCGGATGAGGCATATGGCGCGCGCAAGGTCGGCAAGCGGCTGGGGATGCCGATGCGGCGCCACACTGTACCAAAGGACGAACGTTTGGAACCCTGCCGCCGAGAACTGTGTCGCGATGGGTTCGCCCTCCCGCTCGGATGTGAAAAAGTAACCGCCACCGGGAATGACGACAACCGCGCCCCTTGTCTTCTCTCCATCGCGCAGGCTGACGTCCAGCCTTGGGCGGAAACCGGGATTCGGACGCTCATCATAGGGAAGACCGGACCAGATGTCGATTTGCTTGCAGATCATGGCGCACCTCCAGACACACCACATTCTCCGCCTGGTGGTTCCATCCGTCAAGCATCCTACTGCTGCCATCCGGTTCACGCATGCCGTTTACCGATAGTACAGGCGGAACTCCAGTCCGTTCGGATGGTTGCCGAAGCCTTTGCCGTAGAGGGTTGCGCCGCCAACATGACGCGCGCTGTCCGGCACGGAGATCCGAAACGTCCAGTCACGGTTGCGGATATCCAGCAGGGACAGCTTTGTCTCCAGCGGCTCCCCGTCTATCCAGGCCCCTTCCTCCGTGATGCGCAGGATTTTGAGCATGCCATACTGGCCCACACCGGAAGACCACCAATCCGGGGTATACCGGCCCCGCCGATCCGCAAAATCCCCGGGACAGGTCCAGAACCCCAGCGGATGGCCGTTGAGCGTGAAATGGATGTCCGAAGGCCAGTCGCTGTTGACACCCGGGGCTTCCGATCCAATCTCCATCGAGATTTCGAGTGCCGTCGGCGTCTGGTTTTTCGTCAGAAAGTTGGGGATGCGGTATTCCACGAACCCGCGGGCAAACCAGAGTATGGCTGCGTTCACCCGTTCCGGATCCAGAAAATAGCGGGGATCGTCGAACTGGCCGATCACCCTTTCCGTTGTGGCCAGGCCGCAGGTCGGCTCCACGCGGCAATCGGTGAACTGGCCGATGGGGACATCCACCTGATGACAGCACAACCGTCCCTCCCCAGACTGCGGAAATTGTATTTCTGCCGTATCGAGCACAAGTGTGCAGCGCCTTTGAACCAGTCCCCCAAAGGACATTTTTTCGGTGCGGATGATGCCGCCCGCCTCCAGCTTGTTGAGGTGGTGCACCATCATCGCGCTGGAGAGACCCAGCGTTTGGGCCAGTTCCTTTACGTTTTGGGGTGAATCGGCCAGGAGCGCGACGATTTTCAGCCTGACCTCACTGGCCAAGGCTTCGAAAAACGGCAGGCTTGCCGTATTGGCAGGATGAACCGGGTTTCTGTTGTTCATGCGAACTCCTCAACGGCTTGTTTTCTCTCCGATAACAATCTTCGTATTAATAAATATATTAATTTACAAAGAATCCGTTGTCAACGCGATGGATTCCTTCCTATCATACAGTACCACTGCGCATGGATTGGCCCGAAAATCTTGATTGATGAACATTTACATCGCACGCAACTATTGACTGCATGCGTGATCAGGCATAGTATGGGGAAAGAATTCCTTGTATCCAGTCTCTTGTTTTCTATCGCAGCATGTATCGTATTCATGTTTTTATTTATTCGAAGAAGCAGAACAACAACATCCCCACAAGGAGGCATCATGAAAAAGGCGAGGTTGATTGTCGAGAATGATTTTATCCTGTCGGAGGTGGATCCGCGTCTGTTCGGATCGTTCATCGAGCACCTGGGCCGCGCGGTCTATCAGGGCATTTATGAACCCGGACATCCCCAGGCCGATGAAAAGGGCTTCCGCAAGGATGTCCTGAAGCTGATTCGGGACATCGATGTGCCGGTTGTGCGGTATCCGGGCGGCAACTTTGTTTCCGGTTACAACTGGGAGGACGGCGTCGGCCCGGTTGCCAGCCGTCCCCGTCGACAGGAACAGGCCTGGCGCTCCGTTGAGGACAACACCTTCGGCACCAATGAATTCATGGACTGGTGTAAAACAGCGGGAACCTCGCCCATGATGGCGGTAAACCTGGGCACACGCGGCGCGGACGACGCGCGCAGGCTGGTGGAATACTGCAACCATCCCAGCGGCACGGAGTTGTCCGATCTGAGACGATCACACGGTTGGCAGGATCCGCACAATGTGAAGCTGTGGTGCCTGGGCAATGAGATGGACGGCCCGTGGCAAATCGGACACAAAACCGCCACCGAATACGCGCGTGTGGCCCATGAAGCCGCCAAGGTGATGAAGTGGGCGGACCCCACCATCGAGCTGGTGGCCTGCGGCAGCTCGAACAGCAGCATGCCGACGTTCGGCGCCTATGAGCTCGCCGTGCTGGACGAATGCTATCAGGACATCGACTACATGTCACTCCACACCTACTACGGAAACCGGGATGGCGACACCGCCAATTTCCTGGCCCGCACCATGGACATGGACACGTTCATCAAGTCCGTCGCCGCCATGTGTGATGCCATCCAGGGAAAGAAGCACGCGAAGAAAAAGGTACACCTGTCCTTTGACGAATGGAATGTCTGGTTCCATTCCAACCAGCAGGACGCCGAGCTTCCCTCCTGGACACAGGCCCCGCCCATGCTCGAGGATGTATACACCCATGAGGACGCCGTGCTGGTTGGTCTGATGCTGATCACGCTGCTCAAAAACGCGGATCGCGTGAAAATCGCCTGCCTGGCGCAACTCGTGAACGTCATCGCCCCCATCATGACTGAAAAGGGCGGGGCTTCCTGGGTGCAGTCCATCTACTGGCCGTTCATGCAAGCCTCCCGGTACGGCCGCGGCACCGTGATGCAGGGCATCCTGCGTGCGCCGCTTTCCGATACGAAGGACTTCACCGATGTGCCCGTTGTGGACGCCGTTGTGGTTCGCAATGAGGAAACCGGCGAAGTGACCGTGTTTGCCGGTAACCGGGATCTGGAGAATTCCGTGGTGCTGGAAACCGAGCTGCGCGGCTTCGCGTCCCTGCGCGTGCTGGAGCACCAGGTGCTGGCGAACGACGATCTCCATGCCTGCAACACAAAGGAACAGCCGGATCGCGTCAAGCCCGTTTCCGGATACGCGGAAATGAAGGACGGCGTGCTGTCCGCCAGTTTGCCGAAATGCTCCTGGAACATGATTCGACTGGGGAAGTGAGCGGCACACCCACCAGGCCATGCGCACACCGAATGGAAGCCATTTCGTACAGCACTTGACAAAAATCGCACGAAACAGGATGATGTATCCATAAACACCATCCGTTTCGTGCGATTTTATCATGTCTCAAAACTGACATCCCTGCCATCGGGAGGTGCCGCATGCCACAGTTGCTGGACATCACCGCAACGGAATTGAAGCAAAATCTGGGGTACTACCTGACACTCCTCAAAGAGGGAAAGATCATCCAAATCCGCAAGCATGGCGAGTATGCCGCCGTGCTCCTCCCCTACGGAAGTCTGGAAGAAGATGCGGAAGCCGCCCACACCCTGACGGGTACGGCCGAGTCTGTTCCGCCATATCGGGCAGAACGTGGGAAAACAAGCTATGAAGCATTCATGAAACTCTATGAAAAAACAGAGAGCCGGATGGAGCTCCTCGACGGTGACATTCACCTGTTGGCTTCCCCAAGTGTCTCCCATCAGAACATTTCGTGCAATCTCCTGCTCTCTTTCCGAAATCATCTGAAGGGAAAGCCCTGCAAAGCATTCACGGCACCTTTCGATGTTCATTTGGTCAGGGAGGGATCGACCACCCCGGATGTCTGCCAGCCCGATGTCCTGATCGCCTGTGATCTGGCTGAGCATGTCAGCAGGGAGGGGCGTTACACCGGCATCCCCACCCTTGTTGTGGAAATACTTTCAGAGGCAACACGCTCAAAGGACATGGTGCAGAAACTCGCCATCTACATGCAATCGGGCATACGCGAATACTGGGTGGTGGATCCGCAGGCACCTGCCGTTCTTGTCTACTGGAAAGACGAGAACGGGCATCAGCGATATCAGGTGTACGGCCGGGAGGACGTCATCCCTTCCACCTCTGTTCCGGATCTGTTGGTGGCGGTCGCCGACATCCTTTCTCCCTGATATGGAAAGAAACAACCGAGGGTGCCTCGGCACCCGATGTGTCAAGGCTTCGCGAGAACCAGGACGACAACACCCGTGTTTGCCTGAATCCGCTTTTCAGATACAGGCTGACTGCCGGAAGATTGCTGTCCATCACGGTCAGCGAGATGCTTGCTGCGCCCAGCGTTCGCAAGGTGTTGATGCCCCGGCGGAGGCCCGCCCGCCCCAACCCTTTGCCCTGAAAACCGGGCGCAACCGCCAATCCGTCGATGACTCCCCCGACTCCGTCCGAGCCATGACGAAGTTCCAACTGCAGTGTCACAGCCGGTTTGTCATGCACGTAACCAACCTGCAACAGAGAGGGGCGACCGGCATGCTTCCGTATCAAGTCCGCAACGCCTTCCTGATCAAGAACGCCCCCATTGGGAGAATGAAGAAAGGCCGCATTGCTGGTCTCTCTGAACACCTCCGCATTAGCCTCGCACAAGGGCTCCCAGCGAAGCGGGGGACTTCTTTCGGAAAGACAGTCTTCGCAGGCCGAAGCATTCTCTGACATTCCGTTCCACGCCATCTCAAGCAAACGGTATGTCGGCGTAAAATCCCTTCCCGACAGCCCATTCCGACAGGCCCGGTATGCCGATTCCCGTTCCCAGCTTCAGGACGCACGGACTGCCTGCGCGCAGCACGTGGCAGGCGTGTGACAACAGCCGATCCAGCAGGTTGAAGTCTTCCCTCCCAACACAGATCCCTGTCAGATACACCTCACCCTTGGCCTCACGCGCCTCGGTCACGGCACCCAGCACGACGACAGGCCTCTCCTCCCGCCAGATGGACCAATGGGTGTTTCCATCCTCATAGGCATGGCTGCCGTATCTGTCTTCCATGTCCTCCATCGTATTTGGAAGAAGTGGATTACCGACGGAACAGAGGAATTCCAGCAACTTTTCTTTCTGGCAGTGCGACAGCTCCCGATAGCGTTTCATCCGTTCCTCCTGCTTCAAAGCCGTCGCCGCATCACCCCATGACCCTTGCCGCCTCCGCCATGTTCGCGATCAC
The DNA here is from genome assembly GCA_023459915.1 of Bacillota bacterium. Lineage (GTDB taxonomy): Bacteria > Bacillota > Clostridia > DSM-8532 > DSM-8532 > JAEWSN01. The sequence goes on along the minus strand of JAEWSN010000230.1, from coordinate 3,025 downwards.
CGGTACGCCGAATGGACACCGCTTTTCGCAGTTGCCACAGGCGATACAGGCATCGGCATGCACCGAAAGCGCGTCATAGTGCGACCGGATGGAAGGGGGCACATGCGCCGGATCGAGCCGCGCGATGTCCAGATACTTGTTCACCGTCGCGATGTCGATGTCCACCGGACATGGCTGGCAGTGGCCGCAGTACACGCAATGTCCGCGGAAGTCGTTGCGCAGGGTGCCAATCAGTGGCGCGTAGTCGAGGTCGGCGTCATCTGTTTCGAAATAACGCATGGCCGCGCGCACCTCGTCGCCGGTCTGGCATCCAAGCAGCACGCTGGATACAGCCGGACGTCCAAGCGCGTAATGGATGCACTGTTCCACCGTCATCGGCTTCGCAAACGGCGTATGTTCCGGCGATATCAGCTTGCCTGCGCCGAGGGTCTTCATCACGGTGATGCCCACGCCTTTTTGCTCACAGAGCGCATACAATCCGGCACGCTCGGGATCGAGCCCGCGGAAGGCGGCTGTGTCGAATGGCTTGCCCAGCGCGTCCAAAACATAGCTGTCCGCGGGATGCAGGTCGAACGCGAGGTTGATGCTGAACAACATCAGCTCCGGCAACCCGGTTTCAATGACACGCCTGGCCATGCGCGGGTTGTGGGAGGAGAACCCGATGTGTCCGATGTCGCCCTGCTGCTTGCGTTGTTGCACATAGGTGGCGAACTCGGTTTCGAACACGCCCTTGTAATCGTCCTCGGAATCGATGAAGAACATCATGCCGAAGTCGATTCGACCGCCGAATATCCGCAGCTGATCCTCGAAGTAACGCCGTACGGTGGGCATGTCGCGGCTGATATCGTACTGCTGCCGGATGTCGGTGGAGCCGATGTGCCCTTGAATCATCACGTCCTTGCGCCGGCTTCCGAGCGCACGGGCGATGTTTTCCCGCACCTCGCGCCCCGGCATGAACACATCGATGAGATTGACCCCGCAATCAAGTGCCGCATCAATCGTGTCCTTGGCCTGTTCGTATGGTTTTCCGTCCAGATGCTCTCCGCCGATGCCGATGACACCCGCCTTGAGGCCGGTGCGGCCGATTTCCCTGTACTGCATGCGCTGTGTTCCTCCCTGTGAGTCATTCAGTCTTTTTCACACCAGCATATCACGTCCCGGCAGCGGCGGGAACCGAAGATGCCGTCATCCTTGTCGAGTGGCAGACCCGCCTTCCGTTACAGCAAATGAACCGGCACAATGAGGTTCTGGCTGTCGAATGCGGACAGCTCGGCCGCGCAACAGAGCACCACGCCGTTTCCACGCTTCATGCCGCTCTTGTCAAGGAGCCGGAACGTATCGACTGTGTTGCGCTTCGGCGTTGCCGTCTTCTTGATTTCAATCGGCCAAAGCGTGCCATCCCGTTCCCAGATGACATCGATCTCCTTCATGTCCCGGTCCCTGTAAAAAAACATGTCGAGTCGTGATGCCGAATTCTGAAGACCCTTGTTCAGTTCAGAAACGACATGGTTTTCAAAGATGGCCCCGCTCATGGCACCCGCTTCGAGTGTTTCCCCACTCGACCACCGTGTCAGCCAAGCAACGAAACCTGTATCATGAAAATAGAGCTTGGGTGTTTTGATGGTGCGCGTCAGCACACTGTTGGACCATGGCTGAAGGAGAAAGACGATGCCAAGTGTCTCCAAAATGCGGATCCATTTTTTCGCTGTCATCTGGTCGATGTCACAATCTCTTGCGATGTCCGCGTAGTTGAGCAATTGGGACGTCCGCGCCGCGACCGCCGTGATGAATTTCGCAAAGGCAAGGCTGTCGATGGATCCGGACAATTGCCGGATGTCCCGCTCGACATAGGTGGACAGGTAGCTGCTGTAGAAAACATGTGAATCGCGATAGGTGCCACTGGCGAGCGCAGGCATTCCGCCTTTGAAAATCCGATCAAATACCTCCCGTGTATCGGCAGGCCGCACTTGCTGCTGCTTTTGGCGAAGACTCTCCAGATCGGGGGAAAATGCGGGAGGATCGGTATGATTGTACATTTCGTTCTGTGAGAGGGATGACATCGGCAGTACGGCAATGCGTCCCGCCAAGGACTCCTGAACACCCTCCATCATGGAGAAAACCTGTGAACCGGTCAACCAGAAATCACCTGCCCGATGATCCCTGTCAATGATTCGCTTGATCTCAAAAAAAAGCTCAGGGGCATATTGCGCCTCATCTATCAGCACGGGAGGCCGGTACAGCTGGAAAAACATGGCTGGATCGCTTTTTGCCAGCATCCTTGCATTCAGGTCGTCAAGGGTGACGTATACACGGCCAGTGTCCTGCATCAAGGACTGGAGCATGGTTGTTTTGCCGATTTGACGTGGCCCTGTGACCAGAAGCGCAGGATATTCCTTTGACAATCTCAAGATTACTTTTTCCATGTCACGATGGATATACATGACCACCTCCGGCTAATCTATATGTTATTTATATATTAGCCGAGATTTGCTTGCCATACAAGTGCAAGCCTCATGGCAGAAAAAAGCCCACCCCACCTCCCTGCCGCGGACGCTGCTGTGCGGAAGGGGGCGGAATGGGCATGGGTAACGTGATGTCAGTGCGCCTTACACGCCCAGCTTCCTTGTCCGGGCCAGCTCCCGGTTGTTCTGCGCGGTTTTGCTGACGTGGCCGGGCAGTGGCAGCACCTTCTCGTGGATGATGTCCAGGAACCACTCCGGCTGCGGGAAGAAGGCGTCTTCGAGCTCGTAGGCCGGGGTGATCCAGTTGCGGGCACCCAGCACCACCGGCGGCGCGTCGAGGGAATCGAACGCGAGCTCGGAGACCGTCTGGGCCATGTCCTTGAGGATGGAACCGCGCTCGCAGGCATCCGAGGCCAGCACGATGCGGCCGGTCTTCTTCACGGATTCAATGACCTTGTCGTAGTTGAACGGCACGACGGAACGGGCGTCGATGACCTCGGCGGACAGCCCATACTTCTCCTCGAGCAGCTTCGCCGCATCGAGCGCCCGGTACAGGGTGGCCC
>JAEWSN010000229.1 GCA_023459915.1 Bacillota bacterium | reverse complement strand
CCAGCACGAATGGGACACTTTCGTCGGCGATGGTCATCCAGTAATACGGAGACAGGGATTCCGGCAATTCCAGCAGCACGCACAGGTTCGCCTTGTATCGGGAAGCCTCGCAGCGGGAGCGGTCGTCGGCGGACAACTTTTCCCCGGCAACGGCGACCAGCTGGTCCGGCGCACCGGTAAAGAGGACCTTGTCGAAGCGAATGGTGTCGTGGGTTGCTAGGGGTGCCACAGTTTGTGCGGTTGCTTGTGCTGTTGCTTGCGCGATTGCTTGCGCTGTTGCTTGTGCGGTTGCTTGCGCTGTTGCTTGTACTGTTGCTTGTACTGTTGCTTGTACTGTTGCCTGTACTGCGTTGCAGGCTGCTTCAGAGGCTGCAGCGGGGTCATCGCACAAGGTCACTTGCACGTCGATGGAACCGTCCTCAAGCGGGGACAGTCCTGTGACCTCGCATCCGAACCGGATTTCTCCACCTTGCGTTTTGATGTCTTCGAGAAGCGCCTGGTACAACCGGCCAAAGCTGCCGTCCAGATATCCGAACGCCTCGCTGGACACCCCCTTGGCCCGGGTGGAGCCGCGCAGCTTGAACTTGTTCCATATCCAGACCGCGGACACCTCGTCCGCGTCCTTGTCGAACTTGGCCCGCAGCAACGGTCCCCAAAGCGTTTCATAAACCTTTCGTCCCGCGTGGCGTTCAATCCATTCCCGGGCGCGGACGGCCTCCATCCCCTGCCAATCCTTGATGAATCGGGCACGCAGCACCAACAAACCAAGAGAGATTCTGTTGAAGAAGGACAACTCCCGGAAGCGGATGAGATCCAACGGGGAAGAAAACGGCGCGATGCGCCCATTCATGTAAATGCCGCTCTTTGGGCTGTTCCAGGTCAGGTGCGGTGACAGGCCGGCGTCCTCGATGAGTTGGAGGATATGACGATCACTGGTAAAGATGTGATGATAGATTTTTTCGAGTGTTTCGTCCCCAACCGTCAAGGTTCCCGCCAGGCCGCCAAGATCCGGGCGCTTTTCCAGCACCGTGACTTCATGGCCCAACCGGGCCAGACGGTAGGCGGCGGTCAGTCCAGTTGCGCCGGCGCCGATGATTCCAATTCGCATGTGGGTTCCTCCACGTTGGGATACGTTCTTGATCCCGAAATATGGTATGATTCGGTTGAATTATATCATGAAGAGCGACTGGTTTACGACGGACAATCCTTTCGCTGGCTTTACCCTTGTTGATACCCTTGCTCATACTGATTGGACAAAACGTATTTGGAGGGATTCACATGCTGGGCATCCTCTATTTGATGCTTGCCACGCTCACCGGATGGATGCTTCTGCGCATGAAGCCGGTGCGGGCGTCTCTGGGCGACAAACCTGGTTCGGCATGGATACTGCTTGCAGGCTCCTTTTTCACCGGGACACTGGTTGTGACCTGGATGACCTACCTGCTGGCATTGGTCGTTCAGATGATTGCGCCGCAGGACACAGCACCGCTGTTTTGGGCCAATCTGCTGACCCTTATGCTGGTGCTTGCAGTCACAAGCATATATATTTGGCGGCGCCGGGAATCCTTGTTGCGCAAACGGACACAACAATCAACAGGCCATGCAACACCATTTTCACTTTCAACAAATTGGCCTGAAGCCGTATTGCTGCTGTTGCTCATAGGTTACACCGCATATTTCATGTTTCTGACCTTCAACCAGAAGGGAGATACCATTAATATTGGGTATTCCGTATTTGGTGACGTGGGGCCGCATTTGGCCATGATCCGGAGCTTTTCCCAAGGGTGGAATTTCCCGACTTCCTATCCCTACTTCAGTGCCGAAGGCATCCGGTACCATTTCCTGTTCCAGTTCCTTTGCGGCAATCTGGAGTATCTGGGCCTGCGCGTGGACTGGGCATTCAACCTGCCCAGCATCTTGAGCTTCGCGCTGAGCCTGCTTCTGCTCCATATATTGGCCCATCGTCTTACCGGATCGCGGGCCACGGGATTTCTCTCCGTTGCCTTTTTTCTGTTCCGCAGTTCCTTCGGGTTTTTCAAGGAGTTCCATCAGGGAGCGCAAAATGGTCTCTCCTTATCAGAAATTTTGGAGGTCATGCGCAGCCAAAAAGCCTTCACCGTCCTGACACAGCACGATGACTGGGGCATGTGGAACCAGAATGTGTTCATCAACCAGCGGCATCTCCTTTTTTCAGTGGGGATTCTGCTGCTGGTGCTCCTTTTGATGCTGCCCCGGTTTGACAGCATGACCGAAGCATTGCAACTGGGATCAAATCAGGACGGCCAATCAACGGGAAAGTCGGCTGGAAAAGCATCTGTGGTATCAGGCAGAAAAACGCACAGCATGGCGGAGAAGCATGGCCGCACGTGGAAGCTTCTTTTCAGCAAACAGTTCTGGCTGCACTTCGCGTTCAGCCGTGAAGCCTGGTTGCCGCAGTCTCTGGTTCTGCCTGTATTCTGCGGCCTGCTGCTGGGTGGGATCGGGTTCTGGAATGGCGCGGTGGTGGTGGCCGCCATGCCCATATTGTTCTTTCTGGCGGTGGCGTCCCGACATCGGCTTGAGTATCTGGTGCTGGTCCTTGTGGCCGGTGGACTGGTGTTGTTGCAATCTACGGCTTTATCCCATACCGGTGCCGGCATTGTTTCCCCGCAGATCACCACATGGTTTTTGGCTGATCAGCATACGCTTCCCGGTTTGCTGGACTATCTGGCAAGACTCCTCGGCGTCATGCCACTGGTGTTGCTGTTCTCTCTGTCCATCCATGCCGTTCGTCGCAATGGCTGGCTGTTGATCGCTTTCTCCGCGCCGTTTGTGATCGCCTTTTTCCTGCAGCTGACACCGGATTTGGCCGTAAACCACAAATACATCACGCTCTCGGTGATGCTCTTGAATGTGTTGGTGGCCGATTGTGTGGTGCAGCTTTGGAAAAGACATCAAGTCCGGATGGTTGCAGGGGTTCTGGTGGTGTTTCTAACCATCAGCGGGGTCCTGGATTTCATCATCCTTGTCAATCGCAACCAGCCGGATCCGGCAACGGGGATCGTCAGTTTTGAGCAGGATCAATCGGATCCGCTATATCTCTTCATCCGTGACAAAACCCCCAAAGACGCCATATTCCTGACGGACACGCTGTTCATCCACCCCATCCTGACTGCGGGACGCCGGCTCTTCCACGGATGGGTGTACTACTCCTGGTCTGCCGGGTACGACACGGCAACGCGGGATCAGGTGGTGCGTCAGATTCTTTCGTCACCGGATGCGGAGACCTTGCGCAGGCAGGTGGCGGTGTACGGTATTGACTATATCCTTGTGGATGACGGGTTGCGGACAAAAGAGGAATATCTGTTGAATGAAGCGGTGATTGCGGAAACGTTTCCGGTGGTGTATCAGCATGAGGCGGGCACTTCAACGATATATATGGTTGATTAGGCTATAACTTGCTGGAATGACTATCTGCGCCGGGCTACTCGGATGCCAGCCATCACATGTTACAAGAAACGGGCTGCAGTGAGGTTCACTGCAGCCCGTTGTCATGTTTACGGTTAACGTTTCTTCTTCAAGAAGTATCCGCCGCCTATCAGTCCTGCGCCTGAGAATAGCAACGCTGCCAGTGGCAACCCTGAAGTCTTGGGCAATGGCACCCCTAGAGGAACCTCTTCTGTGAACTCCTCTATCGGAGCCCCCTGAGGGATTGGCTCGTCGGTTGTCAAGAGGATGGTTGCCTCAGGTCCGGTAGTAGGTGTAGGTTCTGGTGTAGGTGTCGGTGTGGGCGTAGGGCCTGTTGTTGGTGTGGGTGTAGGGGCTGTTGTCGGTGTGGGTGTAGGTGTTGCGGTTGGAGTGGGCGTTGGTGTTGCGGTTGGTGTGGGTGTTGGAGTTGCGGTAGGAGTGGGCGTTGGTGTTGCGGTTGGAGTGGGCGTTGGTGTTGCGGTAGGAGTGGGCGTTGGTGTTGCGGTAGGAG
>JAEWSN010000228.1 GCA_023459915.1 Bacillota bacterium | reverse complement strand
TTTTACACAAAGCGGGATCAAACTTCAATCGGGAAAGCAATGCGTTCCGCATGGCGGCATACTTCATGCGCATGATTTGTGACAACTTGAAAATCCTTCGGTTTTGACAAGCCGGATGGTTGTGCTTGACACGTCCATACGCATATGCTGATACTTGAAGAATTGTTGCGAAGATACGGGGGATGTGATGTTGAAGACAGGCACGGATTTCAAGAGGATGAGTCCTGAACACAAGAAGAGGAGCCCTGGGAACAGAAGGACGAATCCAGAGCACAACAAAGGCAGGAGAATCAGTCGAACCATCGGCATCATCATGGCAAGCGTGTTGCTCCTGTTTTCAGTCATCTCCATGATTGTGGTCGTGTTCATTTATAACGGACAGTTCCCCAGATATGACAGGCATGACATGACGATTGCCGCCGGCCTGCGATATGAGGATCTGCAGGCACAGTATCCAAGAGACCTGGTGCGTTTTCCCTCTGGCGATCATTTCTTGCAGGGATATGTGTATGACCAGGATCAGGCGCAGGGACTGGTGGTCATAGCGCATGGAATCGGGGGAGGCGCGGACAGCTATCTGCCTCAAATCACCTATTTTCTTGATCAGGGATGGCGCGTTTTTGCCTATGACGCAACGGGAAGCTTTGACAGCGAGGGGAAAACAACAAAGGGGTTCCCGCAAGCGCTGATCGATTTGGACGCGGCATTGACCTATATCAACACCAGCGAGGCGCTGTCGGCTTACCCGAAGCTGCTGTTTGGACATAGTTGGGGAGGCTATGCAGTGGCGAACATCCTCCACTACGACTATGATATTGCAGGGGTTGTCACGGTTTCCGGCGCAAACAGTCCCATGGAAATCGTTCTGGAGCAAGGTCGGAGCATGATGGGAAACTTCATTGATGTTCAGGCGCCGTTCTTGTGGTTGTATCAGCGGATTCTGTTTGGAGAAGCAGCGTCCCTGCAGGCGGTGGACGCCATCAATGGTACGGATGTTCCCGTGCTGATTATCCACGGTACAGAGGATGAACTTGTTGCCTATGGGGGGAGCTCCATTATTTCCAAAGCCGGACAGATAACCAATCCAAATGTCAGAATCCTTGCTGTCAAAGAGGCCGGACAAAACGGACACAATAGTCTCTTTCGATCTGAGACGGCCATTTCGTACATTGACGAGATAAATGTTGTCTATCGAAAGCTCTACGATGACCATGAACAGAACATCCCCTACGGGATCAAACAGGCGTTTTACTCGAAAGTCGACAGGTCACTGGCCCAGGATCTCAATCGGCCATTGATGGACGAGATCCAGGCGTTTTTTACAAATGCATTACGGTACCAGGTACCGTATCAATCCTGGCAGTAATAACGGGGTTTCTTCGAAAACACGCGGACGGCTATGAATTGACAGAAAAAGCCGCAAACCTGTATCATCGCATTGAACAGGTATACACCACGGCCTACATCGACAAAATGTGGCACGTCTCAAGAACACAGGCGTTTCCGCATCAGATGGTTCTACGGTAACAGTTATATTACGGTAGTGTTACGGTACCTGGTACCGTAATATGCGAGGGTAAACAATGACAGAAACCGGCAGAACACAGGTGCTTTATTTCCCCGAACGGATCACGAAGGCCATGGGCATGGTGTTCGACTATCCCCTGACCGTTGTGGAAGCGCCGATGGGATATGGGAAAACAACTGCGGTCAAAACGCACTTGGGAAACGCGAAGGCCAGGTTGTTGTGGCACAAGGTCTTTGATGGTTCGACCGTGAATTTCTGGGCCGGTTTTTGTCAGCTGTTGGGAAACGTGGATACTGCACGCGCCACCATGCTTGCCCAGCTCGGGTTTCCCGATGACAGCCTGTCACGCCAGGAAGCCATGCGGGTGTTTGCCGACATCGATTTTACTGCCAGAACCGTTGTGGTCATCGATGATTACCACCTGCTGAACAGCGCGGAAGTTGGCGAATTCATCCAATGCCTTGTCGTCAATGAAATCGAGAACCTGCACATTGTGCTCACCACGCGGTTTGTTGAGCTGTCAAGCCTGGATGAGCTTTCTCTAAAGGGCTATCTGCTTCACATCAAAAAAAGTGTTTTCGAACTGACTGCGCAGGAAATTATTCACTACTATCAACGCTGTGGCATCGCGCTCAGGGCCGCGGAAGCGGATGAGCTGCAGGCGGTGACGGAAGGCTGGATCAGCGCGCTGTATCTGCTGATGCTGAATTACCGGGAGACCGGCAGCCTCATGACAACCTACAATATTTACAAGCTGATTGAAACGGCCATTCTCAGACAGTTTTCCGCGCCGGTCAGAATGTTCCTGCTTCACATCTGTGTCTTTGAGCGCTTCAGCGAGGCGCAGGCCATCTTCATGCTCGGAGATGACAAGGCAATCACCTATCTCGATGAAATCACCGGACGCAACGCATTTGTCTCCTACGACGCGCCATCCCGAACCTATCAGATGCACAACATCCTCTCCAATTACCTGCGGGAGCTCATTGAGAAACAGGATGCCGATTTTCGCAAAGACCTCTATGGAAAAGCGGGAAACTGGTGCGCGGAAAACGGAGAACCCCTCGAAGCCATGCGCTTTTTCCATGCAGTGGGGGACTGTGACAGCCTGTTGCTGATGATGGAACGCGACAAGACCAATTGCATCACGTACGAGCATAAGGACTTGTTGATTCGCTTTTATGATGAAGCCCCGGAAGCCTGCAAGCGCCGCCATCCTGTCGCGGTGCTTGCATACGCCATGTGTATGATGACATTTTATGAATCGGAACGGTTCGGGCGTGCATGCGAAACGTTTGTTTCGCTGCTGCAAGGCAATGATGCCGCATCAGAAGAAAACCCCGCCGTGCCGGACAATGTCGAATGGCTGATGGGCGAATTCGAGTTGCTGCTCAGTTTTACCGAATACAATGATGTGGTGGCGATGGCGTCACACCAGAAACAGGCAGCCCTTCTCCTGGGTGGGCCTTCTGCCTTCCTCGACACCAAGGGAAGCTGGAGCTTTGGCGCGCCTTCCGTGCTGTATCTTTTCCATCGTGAAAGCGGAACGCTTGACAGGCAGGTACAAGCGCTCGCAACGAACTTTCCACACTATCACATGCTTTCGGGGGGCCATGGCATGGGTGGCTCATCCATGATGGCGGCGGAACTTCATTTTCAGCGGGGTGAATTGGAAAATGCGGAAATCGCGTTGCATCAGGCAGACTATGAGGCGCGACAGGGGTTGGAACCGAGTGTGTCCATTTGCGCGCTGTTTTTGCAAGAGCGGCTGAGCCTGATGAAGAACAATGTGGCCGATGTGTTCGAGTTGTTCCAAAAGATGCGCGAAGAGGTTGAATCCACAAGGAATTATGTGGTGCTGCACACGCTCGACATGTGCACCGGCTACCTCAATGCCCTGCTCAAGCGAACCGCGGAGATTCCGGAATGGCTGTGCAAAGGGGACTTCAGCGCCACGCGCATGTATTATCAGACGAGAGCCTTTGCCAACATCATTTACGGGCGGGTCTTGCTGATCCAGGGTGCGTATCTGAAACTGTTGGGTATCGCAGACGGGCTGCTGGAGACGGCTTCCGTATTTCCCAACACCCTGGCGGTGATTCACACCTGGATTTATGTCGCGGCCGCCAATGAACGCATTCATCGGCTGGACAAGGCAGGGCAGGCGATGGCCACCGCGCTCGATCTTGCCATGCCGGACCGCCTGTACATGCCGTTTGTTGAGAATTGTGATTTCATCAGGCCGTTGCTCGAAACCATGGCCCGAGAGGGAATGTACCGCCAGGATATTGAACGCATCCTGGAATTGTACAAATCCTATCAGCAGGCAGTGATGAAGCTTGCCGGAACGCAGGTGGCGAACCGGGCATTGCGGTTGACCAAGCGGGAGCGGGAGATTGTGCAGCTCGCGTCGGAGGGATTGTCGAACAAACAGATTGGCGAGCAGTTGTTCGTTTCCCAGAATACGGTGAAGACACAGATGAAAAGCGCTTTTGAAAAGCTGGGGGTGAATTCGCGGTTTCTCCTCAGGCAGGTGCTCGACAAAAACCCCTCGCTCGTTTGAACGGTTCGGGATGCCATCCCGTCATGACGGATGTCAGCCAGTCATGAAAGATGCCATCCCGTCATGACGAATGCCACCCGGTTGAACACGGAAAAATCACCCGCTGGGTGATGGGGAATCCAGACACGCCACCATACAATGCTTGTGTGGTGGTTTTTTCTGTCTGAAAATTTGCATCACAGGGAAATTGTCCATGTCGTGAGGAGGCGTTGGGGTGAGCCATATCATCAAGGTCGTTCCAAGGGAAGCATACCGCCTGGAGGTGCTGTTGGACAACGGCAGCATGCTGGTGCTCAATCTGGAAAGCAGGCTGCGCACGATTCGTTTTGGCCTGCTTTCAGACCGGGCGTTGTTTGAACAGGCGACAACGGATGGCAGCTTCATCCGGTGGGGCAATCGTCTGGAAATTTCGGTAAATGAAATCTTTGAACTGGCACAAAAATAGGGAGGCGTAGAGAAATGGGAGGGACAAAAATGAAACACAGACAAATGCTATCTGTTTTGCTTGCCGTGGTGATGCTGATCATCGGCACCATTGGCCTGCTGCCGGTTGCCGCAGCGGCCATCGAGCCACCCACCGTGACCGATGGCGCCTTTGAAATCGACACAACAGGCGAGATAAAGGAGTACACCGGTTCGGACAGCGTGGTGATTATCCCGACAACCATCGGCGGCATCACGGTGACCGCGATTGGTGAATGGGCGTTCCATGAACCGGAAGCACAAGCGCCGTTGCTCCAAAGCGTGGTCATTCCTGAAGGCGTGACCCGCATCGAAACGCTGGCCTTTGGCTACTGCCGGAATCTGACGAGCGTCACACTGCCCGATACCCTTCAAACCATTGCCGACCGGGCGTTTTTGCAGTGCGTGTCCCTGACCGGGGTCATCATTCCGGCTTCCGTCACCAGTATCGGAGACTACGCATTCTCCGGTTTGATTCATGACGGGTTGAAGACGTCCCTTCGCCTGGCGGTCTTCCTCGGGAATGCGCCTGATTTGGGCACTGCTGTGTTCGGCGCGCATGCGCCGGACTTCAAGGTATACCGTCGAACAGGTGCAACCGGGTATGATGCGTCCGATTGGAGTGGATATGACACCGTTGCTTTTGATGAACAGCTTCCCAGCACCCTGACCTATCAGGCCAACGGTGGAACGGGCAATGTGCCGGCGGCGGTACAGGCCAACGAACTGGGCATGGTGGCGGTTGCCCCCTGTCCGGAAACACTGTCCAGGCAGGGCTATCGCTTCAGTGGGTGGAATGTGGATTCGGATGGCGGTGGCCATGCCTATGTGCCCGGGAATCCGCTGTTGCTTGGCGTTGGGGACGTGACACTGTATGCGCAGTGGAACAGGCTGTATCCCATAGAAAGTGCAGCCCTGTCGCATGGCACCATCGTCTCCGACAAAGCGGAGGCGGTGCCTGGAGAAGTCTTCACCCTGACGATCACGCCTGACGAGGGATGGAATCTTCTGCCTGGGTCCCTCGCGTTCCATGATTTGCAGACCGGTGAGCCGATAGACTCATCGGATTACGCCCTGCCACCGCTGTCGGTGAAGTCGAAGCGGTCGCCCGAGGCAACCGCCTTTTCGCTCATGCTTCCATTTGAAATGCCGGAAGCCGGCATCCGCGTATCGGCATCATTCATTGAGGGGGATTACCGTTACGAACAGACTTCGGACGGTACCATCAAAATCCTGTCGTATGTCGGCCAGGGAGGGAATGTCCTGATTCCGAGAACCATTGAGGGGCGAGAGGTGACGAACATTGGATCATTCTCCTTTTGGGCGAACGGCGATGTGTACGGTGTGCTTGTGCCGGACACGGTGACCACCATTGGGGAAGGCGCGTTTGCCGACTGCATGGGGCTCCGACAGATTCTTTTTGCCGGCCCGGCACCCGCATTGGAGGGCGTTGAACAGTTCCCCGGGCACAACACAAGCCTGCGCATCCTTTTTATTGACGGCAACGATGGATTTACCGTGCCCACATGGCAAGGCTTTCCCAGCATGGCGGTCACGCCGGCCGCCATTGTGGCGGAGGAAGTCGTGACCATCACCTTTGCGCCAGGTGAGGATGCCGGGGCGGTTCGGCATGATGTGGCATTGCCGGACAAAGGGTATGTCTTCGGTTCGGATGTGTCTTGGCAATCCAGCCATCCCGAAACAATCAGTGAAACCGGTGAGGTGAATCGGCCAGCATACGGCCAGGGCAACAAGACGGTGACCCTGACCGCAACTGTGTCGAACAATGGCGCCAACGAAACCAGAACCTTTGGACTCACTGTTCCGGCATACTTGCAGGACGAAGCGCCAGTGCCCACGCCCACGCCGGCACCATCCACACCCAAAACCGGGGAGCCGACAGCCGCGCCAACGGTGGTGCCAACACCGCCAGTTGTTGTTGTGACCTCCCTGCCGACGGCCTCCGGGACAGTTTTGGTCACCGGGACAACAGAAGTGACGGGCGTCATGAACAGCACGGGAGCCCTGTCTGCAACAATTTCCGGCACGCAGCTGGCAGCGGCCATGCGGCAGGTGACCCAGGCAGCCGGAAACGCACCGGATGGCGCTGCAAGGCAATTGGAAATTCTGGTTTCCGGCACTGCCGGGATTCGGCAGGTGGGCGCCACCATGCCAACGGCTGCGATTGCGCAAATGGCCAATGATGGCGCTGATGCCCTGCGCCTGTCCACCCCGCTGGCGACACTGACTTTCGACAAAGCGGTATTGGCAACACTCGCAAAGGGAACAGGCGGGGACATCCATATTGCTGTGTCAACCGTCGAGCCGGATACCCTCTCTGCCGGAACAAGGGCGGCGCTTGCCGGACGGCCGGTTTATGACTTCCAGATCACCAGTGGTGGGCAGGTCCTTTCGGCTTTGGACGGGCAGGTATCCATATCGGTACCGTACCTTCTGGCGGATGGCGAGGATGCCGATGCCGTCATCGTCCATTTCATCAATGACGCGGGAGAACTGGAAACGGTCCGCAATGGCAGGTATGATGCCGAAACAGGCACTGTGCGCTTTTCAACGGATCATTTCTCGCTGTACACGGTGGGGTACAACAAGGTGACCTTTGTGGATGTGCCGCAAGCCATGTGGTATGCCGGGCCGGTTGGTTATCTGGCGGCCAGAGGCATCGTTGAGGGGGTTGGCAGCGATGCCTTCTGTCCGGAGGCGGTCATGACCCGGGCCCAGTTCCTTGTCATGGCCATGCGTGCCTATGGCTTGGAACCGGAGGCTGCGCCGGAATCAAATTTCTCGGACGCGGGGAACACCTGGTATTCGCCGTACATCGCAACCGCAAAGCGAAAAGGCCTGGCGGTGGGCGTCGGCAACAACCGGTTTGCGCCGGACAAGGAACTCACCCGACAGGAGATGTGTGTGTTGCTGTACAATCTGCTCGGGAGGCTGGATATGATGCCCCGGGAGAGCGGGGGGGAACCGATTTCGGCGTTTTCGGACGCAGACAGGGTTGCGTCCTGGGCCGGTGAGGCCATGTCAACACTCGTGAAGGCTGGCCTCGTCCATGGCGACTCGTATGGGTTGCGACCAGAAAAGACAGCGTCAAGAGCCCAGGCGGCACAAATTCTATTCAATTCATTGTCCAAGTGATCCGATGATTGTTATCAGTCAAGCGGTTCCCAAGTCATGATCCTTCCAAGTCAAGAATCGGTCAAGTGTCACGCGTGGCGGCATGTTTGTCCGGCGTTGCCAATGCGTGTGTCGGGAAAGACCCTCTCAGCAAGAGAGGGTCTTTCCCATATGTGAAACATGTTCCCTTCCGCAAGAGCATTGGTACTGAAACCATGCAAATCTGAATCGTCAGCATCGGATGCGGGAGGTCACAAGCCAATGACAAAACGACAAGCGCGCGGATTGGGAATGATACTGCTGGTTGCCTTGTGTCTTGGGCTGGTGACGTATGCATTGCACGCGGAGGCATTGCACGCGGAGAAACCTTTGGCCTGCGGGGATGCGATGATTCGCAAAACGATGCGATCAAGCCATGTTCCGGCAAATATATCCAATGGTTCCCCCGAAATAGTGATAAAATGGCCCTGTAAGGAACCAATTGTTCGCGATATAAATGGGACATGCATTCCCGGCGCCAACGCGTCACAAGGAGGAAGAATCCCATGAAGTATCAGCAGTTTGGCAGGATCAGTGACAGGGTATCCCGTTTCGGTATGGGATGCATGCGATTGCCGCAAACGCGGAATGAACAGGGAAACGATGTGATCGATGAGGCGGAAGCCATTCGCATGATCCGGCATGCCGTGGACAACGGGGTCAATTACTTTGACACCGCGTATGCCTATCCGGGTAGCGAGGCGGTGCTTGGGCGGGCGCTCAAGGGCGGGCGCAGGGAAAAGGTCATGATTGCCACCAAATGCCCCATGCATGAGATTCATGGACATGTGGATTACCGGCGGGTTCTTGAGGCGTCGCTCCGCCGGCTCGATACGGACTACGTGGATGTCTACCTGTTTCACTGCCTGGACCGGAAGGCCTGGGACAAGGTGCTGGGCACCGACGGCATTGCCTTCATGGAGGCAATGAAGCGCGAGGGGAAAATCAAGGCCATCGCGTTCTCCTTCCATGCCGAACACGCATTGTTTACAGAGATTGTCGACGCCTATGCGTGGGACATGTGCCTCATCCAGTTGAACATTCTGGACCGCATCCACCAGGCGGGCGTCGCAGGCCTCCGATATGCCGGCCGGAAGGGAATTCCGGTTGCCATCATGGAACCGCTCAAAGGCGGGCTGCTCGGGAGCGAACCGCCCGAAGAAGTCACCGCGCTCCTTCAGGCACACCCCGAGCGCAGAACGCTTGTGGAATGGTCGTTCCGGTGGCTGTGCACCCAGCCGGAGGTCACCGTGATCCTCAGCGGGGTCAGCTCCATGGCACAGCTCGAAGACAATCTCCGCATTTTCGACGCGTCGGAACCCCATGTGTGGACCGATGCGGATGAGACGCTTGTTGATCAAATCAACAGCGTGTATGGCAAACGGGTCATGGTGGGCTGTACGGGCTGCGGGTACTGCATGCCGTGCCCACAGGGGGTCAATATCCCCGAGATTTTCAAGATTTACAATGACGCGTCTCTCTCAGACTGGGACCTGTATGGCCAAACCTACTACAACCTGGTGGCGATCAGCAGCAACCGGGACGCGTCCCGGTGTGTGGGCTGCCGGTTGTGTGAGTCCCGGTGCCCACAGGGCATTGCCATCGTCGAGACACTCATGGCCGCACACGGAGCGATGAAGGCAGGTTGAGCCTGTTTGGCCGGAAAGCAGGTTGATGATGTTTGTCCAATTGAGCAGAAACAGCGGCGTGCCAATCAGGAAACAGCTCTATGACGCCATGACGGAAAGCATCCTGGCCGGAACGCTGCCTCCCGGGGAGAAGCTGCCGTCCACGCGGGAGCTGTCCGATTCCCTGGGGGTTGCGCGAAATACGGTCGTTGAAATCTATGAGCAGCTTGTTTCCGAATCGTATCTGGCCGCGTACCCCGGCAAGGGGACCTTTGTGGAGGACCGGTATGGGTTGATGCCGCAAGGGTCGGCATTGCAGAGGCCTTGGGGGTCGGCCTCCCCAGCGCCGGCGCATCCTTGGCGGACAACCGGCGAGGGGGTGGCGGCTGCCTCGGAAATGGTTCCTGTGAGCCTGTTTGCGGACACACAGGAAGCCTGGCCGGAGGGTGTCGTTGCGTTTGCCGGCGGCGTGCCGGACTTGGGGATGTTTCCCCGAAAGGCCTGGCTGAAGGTGCTGCGGGAATGTCTGGAATCCGCAGACCCAGCCCTGTTTGGATATGGCGATGTGATGGGGTATTCTCCGTTGCGGATGTCCCTGTCCGCGCATTTGGCAAAGTACAAGGGCATCCACTGTTCCCCGGAGCAAATCGTCATGGTCAACGGAACGGCGGACGCCATCCTCCTGTGCGCGCTGATGTTTCGGCCGGAGCACCGGCCGCTGCTGGTGGAGGCCTCCGTGATCGATTTTGTGCCGGAGGTGTTCCGCGCCATGGCGTATCCGTTGCGGCCGCTTCCCATCGATCAGGAGGGCATTCTCACGGATCAACTGCCGGAGGTGACGGACGGGCTGCTGTTCTGCTCGCCCTCCCACCAGTTTCCGCTCGGCGGAACCCTTTCCATAGGCCGCAGGCTGCGGCTGACAGACTATGCGCGCCGGAACAGGCATTATCTCATTGAGGATGATTACAGCAGCGAGTTCCGCTATGCCGGCGCGCAGGTGAATTCCCTGGCGCAGCTTGCGCCGGATCGCGTGATCCATCTGGGAACCTTCAGCAAAACCCTCGCGCCTTTTCTGCGGCTGGGCTACATGGTTGTGCCCGAACAGCTGGTGCCGGTGGTGCGGCAGTGCCAGAACATGTTGAGCCGGCGGGTCAATGCGCTGGACCAGATGGCCCTTGCGCAACTGATCGACCAGGGAACCTACGCCCGCCATGTGCTGGCGGCGGGCAAGCGGTACAAGCGGAAGATGCAGTGCCTGGTCGACGCGTTGCGCAAAGCCTTTGGGAGCCGGGCCGAGATTCATGGCAGCCATGCCGGTCTTCATGTCGCGGTGACATTTCCCGGCCTCCGGTTTGACGCGCAAACCGACAAGACCCTGCTGCAGCATGGCGTGTTCGCGGAGCGTCTGTCCGAGTACACCTTGCCGGAGGAACCGATGGAACGGCCTCCTGTCGGGACGGGAGATGCGCAACCCCAATGTGGGGCGTCCACAACAGGCGGCATACAGCCACACGCCTGTCACACCCTGATCCTCGGATTTGGCAATCTGGATGAAGCGGCGATTCGGGAGGGGGTTCGCCGCCTGAAGGAAGCCCTGCGCGGTATGTGGACCTCCGCCTGAAGGAAGCCCTGCGCGGTTTGTGAACCGCCGCAGGCATGAAGCGGCAAGCTCGCCCGTTGAACCGCCGCAGGCATGAATCGGCAAGCTCTCCCGTTGAACCGCCGCAGGCATGAAAGCGGGAGGCGATCCCGATGGATCGCCTCCCGAATGATTCTGCCGGATGGGGGATGGTTCAGGCCTTGAAGTCGCCCGGCTTGATTTCATTGCCGAATTTTTCTTTTGCGGCCTGAATCTTCTGGATGGCGGCATCCCAGTATTCGAAGATCTCCTTCGGGGTGTTGGGATCCATCTTGGCGTAGAACACCTTGGTGCGTTCGAGCTTCTCGATCCACTTCGTGCAGCGGAAGGTGAACAGGTAGGTGTAGTCCGCTTCCGTGAAGTCTTCATCCAGATGCTTCTTGAACAGGGCCTTCAGATCCGCGTACATCGGGATCTTGCCGGTGGGTGTGTCGTAGGCGTTGTATTCGCCATGAATGCGGCCGTCGGCCCAATGCAGCCAGACCTTCTTGGCCAGCTTGCTGGTCATGAAGTTGCCGTCCGCGTTGCGCATGAAATAGTTGTTGCTGAAGATGCGCGGGGTGTCCTTCACGCTTTCGCCGAACTTGATGTTGTTCATGGTGTATTCGCCCAACGGGTAGGACACGAAGTCCATGTTGGCCATGGGGCTCGGATTGCGGACCCCTTCGGCGCCGAGGGTGGCGCTGGTGGTTTCGGATTCCAAGGTGGCGGCCTTCAACAGGATGCCGTCCTTCCAGTTCGGAGACTCCTCGACAGGCACGGTGGTGTCGCTGTCGCGGCCGCCGTAGAGAACGCCGTCCACCTTCACGCCGTTTTTGGCTTCAAAGCCTTCCTTGTCGATGTTGTCCAGGTAATCCAGACGCATGGTGTACCGGGCGTTGCCGTGCGCGACGCCGACCGTGTTTCCCTTGCTGTCCTTCACGCCTTCCGTCCACTCGCCAAAATGATTGCGGCCTTCCTTCGGGGTTTCCACACCCATGCCCAGCCAGTAGGGCTGGCTGTCAGGGCCCATCAGAACGTTGGAGAAGATGACCTCCTGGTTTTTCATGAGGTTCTCGAAAATGACCGGATCGTCCTTGGCGTTGACATCCTTGATGATGCCGAACATGCCGGCTTCGACGTTGACCGCGCGGAACTCGCCGTTGATGTTGCGGAAATAGGCGATGTCGTCACCGACAATCTGCTCGCCGGGAATCATGGCCGTGGAGGTCTTGCCGCAGGCGGAGGGGTACGCGCCGCAGAAATAGGTCTTGCGGCCCTTCTGCGCATCGAGGGCGGCCATGATGAACATGTGCTCGCACAGCCAGCCTTCTTGTCCTGATTTCTTGATGGCCAGGCGCATGGCGTGCTTTTTCAGCCCGACGGAGTTGCCGGCATACTGGTCGTTCATGGAATAGACAATGTTGTTCTGAGTGTCCATGTAGATGCGGCGTTTGTCGAGATTGACGGTGCAGCCGTTGGCATCGAGCTCGCCGGCGGAGTGGATGAAACGGAAGAAGTGATCCTTTTCCGCCTCTTTCATCTTCAGGAAGTGATTGTACGCCGTGCGATAGAGAATGAACTCCGAATGGGCGACATACCAGCTGTCTGTAAACTGGATGCAGGGAATGGTGAAGGGGCTTTCCGTGGGGCCTTCGGAGAAGAACTGGACCACGGCGGGCTTGCCCTTCATGATGCCCTTGGCGATGGACATGATCTCGGCATAGCCCTCTTCATATTCCAGGGAGTTGAGGGTTTTCATGCTCTCCAGGTTTTCCTTGTAGACCAGGTAGCGGGTGTTCTTCTTGTCGCGGGCCTGATCGCCATACCCGTCCCAGTGGATGGTCTGCTTGGAGCGGGCCAGCACTTTTTCCTCGCCGAGCGCCAGGGCCTGGTCGCGGACATATTGGATGTCCTGTTCGCTGTCCGTACATACGAAGACAGACGCAGGATCGCAGTGTTCAACAAAAGTGCCAATGAATTCGATGACCTTCGGGTTGTTAAGGGCTGCGAGTTTCTGGAAACTCTCTTCATTCATCCGGGTTTTGAGCAATGCTTCGAAGTTTTTCATACACCCTTCCTTTCTGATGGAAACCATTTCTTGATATGGGTCGAATCTTAACCGAGTCTATTCTATGCCTGTATTGGTCATATGTCAAAAAAGAATGGTAAATAAATATCAATCACGTGTCATTGCGGTTGCCGCCCACACACCACCCGCAATGGCGGCGTGCCCGGCCGACAGCGGTGAATCCCCGCCCCTGCACATGACGGGAAGCATTGACAATGGTGGCGTGGCGTGGCCTGCCAGCGGATTGCAGCTGATGATGACGCTGAACCGGAAATTCAGGCTGCCGCTGCTCAATCAGTCGGACGTGATTCCGCTGACAGCGGAAGCCGGAACCTGGCTCGAAGCGGTCATGTCCAACCGGGATTGACCGCCGAACCTCAACACGTTTGCGCGTGTCCGCGTGTCACTTTTTCTTTTTCATCACCAGCACCACCACGAGGATGAGGAACACGGCCAGTACGGCGATGAGGATCGTGGGGATCATCGATTTCTTGTCCGCGGTTGTGTTTGCCGTATCCGTGTCGCTGTCACCGGCAGGTTCCACGGTGTCGGTCGACGCATCTGCGTCGGCATCGGTTTCCAGAGGCAGATTCTCGAAGTCATATTCGTCAAAGGCGGCCAGATCCGCCTCGGTCATGCCTTCCTTGTTGCCGATTTTCGCGTCGAGTTTCGCTTCCACATCTCCAGCGTGCCATTGCCGATGTAGCCATAGCCCGGCGCACCATCCTTCTGTGTGAAGACAATCAGGGAGGCCTTGCCCGGCGACAGGATGTCGAAGCTTTCGTAATCCTCGTCATAGGCAACCGAAGCCTTGATTTCATAGCCGATGTTTTGCATGGCGGAGGAGGTGACCTTGTGAAAAAAACTGAAGAAAAAGGTCTTTTTGTCCCGGCCCAGCCCGCTGTTGTCGATGGCTTCGCCCTTGTGGAACAGCAGGTACTCGCCGTCGACACCCTTGACATCCACGGTGAAGGTGTGTTGCACAAGGTCTGCCGGCAGCGGATCCGTGTATTGATAGGAATGCTGCAGGGCCGTGTTGGCATCGTCCGCGTTGGTGATGGAAACGGAAAACTCGTAGGTGCCCTCAAGGGTCAGCAAGGCGCGTTCGGAGGGCTCGGCGGCCAGTCCGGTCGTTGTGCCAAGTTGCACAAGGAAGAACAGCAACAGGAGCCACAGGCTTGCTGCAGTCAGCCTGGATCGTTTCGGCAGTAGGTTGCCCGCCGTGGACTGTTTCGGCAGGTGGTTGCCCGCCATGGACTGTTTCGGTAGATTGCAGCCTGCCAGACTCTGTTTCGGCAGATTCTCGTTTACCCTCTCTTGATCCATCAGGATTTTGCGCATCATGACTCTCCTTGAACGGCCGGACTGTTGGGTGACGTTGGTCTTGGGGACAATGTTTTTGTTGAGCATAACAGGCTTTTACCCGCTGTACAGCCCGGAGAAACGATTTCAGGGCATTTCCAGCTGTTTGCGCCGGTTGAAGAAGCCCCGATAGGAGAGATAACAGGCCAGAAAAGAGGAAATGGCGGTTGTGGACAGGAGCATGAAGGTGACCATGATTTGGTACTTGATGGCCTGCAGCGGGGACGCGCCGGCCAGAATCAAGCCGGTCATCATGCCCGGCAGGGAGACAATGCCCAGTGTTTTTGCCGAATCGATGGTCGGTTGCATACCGGTGCGGATGGCATCCCGGATGATTTCGATGGAGGAGGGCATGATGTCGGCGCCCAGGGCCAGCTTGGTTTCCACCTCTTCCCGCTTGTTCCTGTAATCGGCGGTGATTTGCCGGTAGCACAGTCCCAGGGCCACCATGGCATTGCCGACAATCATGCCGCTGACGGGAATGATTTGATCCGGTTCGTACGCGATGATCCCCGAAAGCAGCAGCACGGCGAGGGTTGCCAAGGCGCCGCAAAGAATGGAGACAAAGGAGATGGCGAGGCCGTTATTAACCGCCTTGCCGCGCTTGGCCGCGTTGACGGCCGCGTTGAAGATCATGAACAGGAGCAGCAGGGTGGTGAACAGGGGGTTGCGGAATCCGAACACATATTCGAGCGCGAAGCCGACCAAAACCAGTTGGACGACCGCCCGCGCCACCCCGATGAGGATGTCCTTCTCCAGCTTTAGCCGTTGCCAGTAAGAGAAGAACAGGGTGACAAGGACAAGTGACGAGGTGAGCAACAGGGAAGGGATGGAAATGTCATTTGCATTCATCGGATTGCCTCCAGGGAGCGGATGCTGCCATCTTCAAGCGTCAACAGCCGGTTGGCGTGCCGGCGGCTCTGTTCGGGGCTGTGGGTGACCCAGAGGATGGTGATGCCCTGCTCGTGGCGCCGGCGGATGATGGATTCCACAAGCGCGGTGTTGTCCACGTCGAGCGCGGAAGTGATCTCGTCGAGCAACAGCACCGCGGGAAGGAACAACAGGCTGCGGATCAGCGAAATGCGCTGCTTTTCGCCGCCCGAGAGGGTGCCAATCCGTTTGGAAAGCTGATCCGGGGACATCCTGAATTCCTCAAAAAGCGCCGAGACCCGGTCCGGATCATATTTTTCCTTGCGGATGTGAAAGGGAAACCGCAGGTTGTCCTCAACCGTCTCCCCGAACAGATGGGGGGTCTGGAAACAGTACGCGACCTGCATGCGCAGTGCCGTGGGCCGGTATGTTTCATAGGGGCTTCCGTTGAACAGGAACTGACCCTCCGTGGGGCTGAGCAGATCGCTGAACAGCTTGAGAAGGGTGCTTTTGCCGCTGCCGGACGGACCGGTGACGGAGATGAAGTCTCCCGTTTCCACTGTGAGGGAGATGTCCTTGAGAATGGGTGTTTGCTGTGGTGCGTAGGAGACATGCTGGCATTGCAGTATCGGCATGGATGGCCTCCTTCCCGTGCACCCCGACAGTAGCACGGCCCGTTGCCCGCGTCAACCGATGGCAATGGCTGACAGATTTTGTCTCCCCGGACAAGTTTGATATAATGACAGAAAACAAGCATTCGGGAGGAACATGAACATGGTGGATTTCATCAATCTGGCGCTGCCGGTTGTCAAAAGCATTGCGTTTGCCCTTGTGGTCCTGCTGGTCGGCCTGATGCTGATCAAGTGGGTCACAAAAAAGCTGGGCGCCATCCTGGACAAGAAGCAGTTTGACGCCACGCTCAAGCCGTTCATCAAGTCCCTGGTCAACGCGGCGCTCAAGGTGCTGCTCGTGGTGGCGATTGTGGGCATTCTCGGCATTGACACCACCTCCTTCGTGGCGATCTTCGGGGCCGCCGGGCTGGCGGTCGGTCTGGCCTTTCAGGGTTCCCTGTCGAACTTCGCGGGCGGGGTGCTGATTCTGGTCACCCGGCCGTTCAAGGTCGGCGACTATATCGACGCGGCCGGGCACAGCGGCACCGTTGAGGGCATCCAGATTCTGTACACGGATCTCGTGACGGTGGACAACAAGGTCATCCGCATTCCCAATGGTGCGCTCTCCAACGCGAGCATCACCAACTATTCCGAAAAGCCGACACGGCGCGTGGATTTCACCTTTGGAGCCGGCTACGAGGCCGACGCGCAAAAGGTTGTCGCCGTGCTGACGGAAATTGTGACCGGCCATCCGCTGACACTCAAGGACCCGGAGCCATTTGTCCGGATGTCGCAGCACGCCGACAGCGCGGTCAACTACACGGTTCGCGTGTGGGTGAACGCCGCGGACTACTGGACGGTTCATTTCGACGTCATCGAGCAGGTGAAGCAACGCTTTGACGCCGAGGGCCTGTCCATTCCGTTCCCGCAGATGGATGTGCATCTTCATCAGTTGAAGGCGTGAGTTTGCGTCACCAGATAAAGGCGTGAAGTCGCGTCACCAGACAAAGGCGTGAGTTCGCGTCACCAGAAATCCGCGTCATCAGGCAAGGGATTGAATTGCGTCATCAGATAAAGGATTGAAACTGTGGGTAAATAGCCATTGGCCTGAACCATCCGGCAGGGAAGCGGGGGAGCACCATATGAAGAAATTGTTCAACCGGATGAAAACCAGCATTTGGCTGTATCCGGCGCTGTATAGTGTGGGGGCCCTGCTGCTTTCCGTGTTCATCTCCTTTATTGACACACGGCACGGGGCCACCATGTCGCGGTATGTCCATGACGTGTTCTTCACGTCCGCGCCGCTGGCGCAAGCCATCCTCGGCATCATCGCCTCCGCGTTCATCACCATCGCCACCTTCACCTTTTCCACCGCGATGGTGGTGCTCACCATGTATTCCTCGCAGTTCACCCCGCGTGTGGTGGAGAATTTCCTCAACAACCAGACGACCATGAAATCCTTTGGCGTTTTTCTCAGCGGCTTCATCTACGCCATCACCTCCCTGCTGCTGCTCAAGACAGATCGGCAGGAAACCCTGGTGCTGGCGGCCGGTGTGGGGGTGCTGTACGTCATTGTGGGGCTGGTGTATTTTCTGGTGTTTGTCCACAGCGTCTCCACCTACATCCAGGCCAGCGGGCTCATCCGGCGGCTCCAGCAGGAAGCGTCCGCCTGTATTGCTTCCTATCACAAGTTTGTGGCGGCGTCGGAACCGTATCCGGATTCCGGCCTTGCGGCGCTGGCGGTGATGAAGACAGCCACCGAACTGACCGCGCCGGACGATGGGCACCTTCAGGAGATTGACTACCCGCACATGCGCCGCATCGCGCAGGAACATGGCGTGCAAATCCTTTTCCGGAAGGTTTCCGGCCAGTTTGTCACCTCGCGGACACGCATGCTGACAGTCTACCAGCCCATTCACGATGCAGCCAATCCGCCTGGGGAGCTGGATGAATCCATTGCCAGGGAACTGGCGCAATGCGTGATGATTGGAGACCGGCGGACGGAAGCCCAGGATTTTGGCTTCACCATCCAGAAAATCGTGGAAATCGCTGTCAAGGCATTGTCGCCCGGGGTCAATGATCCGAACACGGCCATCCACTGTGTCAACATCATCGGCCTGCTGATGCGCGACCTGGCGGATCTTTCCGGCGGGTATCTTGCGCTGCGCGGGGAAACCGAGGCCGGTTTTGTCATCTGTGAGGCCAATCGGTTTGATGCCCTGCTGTACGACGCGTATCACCAAATTGTCCATTACGGGCACGCGGACGCGTCCGTGATGATTGCGGTCCTCAAATCACTGCGGTTTATCCGGGAACGTGCCACGGAGGAGAACAACGGGGCCATTGACCGGTACGTGCGGAGCCTGCGTGGACAGCTCGAGGCAACCGGTTATGACGACATTGCGTATGCAAAAATCCTGCATGAAATGGAGGCGGTGGCATGAGGCGGTGCAAGGGAATCCTGTCTGTTTGTGTGTGGCTGCTTGTGCTGACGATGAGCCTGCACGTGTCGGCGCAGGCCGATGGCACGACGTTGGGCACAACAAATGCCGACGTGGCGTCCATGGCGCATTTCAAGCTGTCCGGCGCGTATGTGCCGGGGCAGTTTGCGGATGTGGATGAGCGCTACTGGTATGGACACGAACGGGACAAGGTGATCAGCACCGCCTTCGAGCTGGGGCTGATGCAGGGCAAGGGAACCGGGTTCGATCCCGATGGGGGAGTCACGCTCGCGGAAGCGGTGACCCTGTCGGCGCGCGTGCATCACATCTATCACGGCGGAGATGGCCGGTTTCCCACCGGAACCCCCTGGTACAAGCCGTACGCCGATTATGCCGTGGCGCAGGGAATCATTGGCGGCAGCGAGTTTCCGGACCTCACCCGCCGGGCGACCCGCGCCGAGACCGCCCATCTGTTCGCGCGCGCCCTGCCCCGCGCGGAGTATCCGTTGCGCAACGAGGTGAACGTCCTGCCGGACGTCACCGCGGAAACCCCATACGCCGACAGCATTTTTCTCCTGTATCGCGCCGGCGTGCTCTCGGGGAGTGATCCCCGTGGGACATTTCGTCCCGCGGATCGGCTGACGCGCGTGGAGGCGGCGGCCATCATCGCAAGAGTGGCCCTTCCGGATGCGCGAAACACATTCATCCTCGATCCGCCGCTGCCAGCGCCCACACCTGCGCCAACGCCCGAACCGACCCCCGTGCCCGTCGCGCCGGGGGATGAAACCCCGGACGGTTCCGACAACGATTCGGCTGCCTCCGACTATCCCTTGTGGGAAGAGGTCTACACGCCCTGGATGCGGATCGACACGCTGGAGGCCTATTATGACCTGATTGTCCATGCGGCCAGAAATCTGGTGACGCATTTTGAAGTCATGATGTCTCCCTCGGTGCGGGA
>JAEWSN010000227.1 GCA_023459915.1 Bacillota bacterium | reverse complement strand
GGAAAAAACACCTTTGTCTTCTCACAGGATGGCGTCTATCTCACCCGCACCATCTGGCGCAACAAGCCCGCCGCCGCGTCCGCGCCGGCCAAAATGGCCACCATCGGCATTCCGGCCGCCTCGGCCTATCCCCAGTCCCCGTTGTACGGTCAGCCCGGGGAAACCTACATCCTCTCCTGCACCGCGCCCATCGGTGCCAAGGTTTCCGTCAAGGTGGGCGGACAGACCTACAACATGACGCCGGCCACCACGAAAAGTCCTGGTTCGGGCGTCTACCCCACCACCTACAAGCTCTCCTGGGTGATGCCCAAACAATCCGGCACCCTGCGCGTGGTGGATGCCGGCGCGCCGCTGTACACCATGACCTATCTGGGCAAGACTTATACCCGGTCAGCTCCCGCCAAAATCGGCATCGTGATGCGCGGCGCGCCGTTCTATGCCACGGTGAACAACCAGGCCTCCGAATCCTATGATGGCATGACCACCTCCGGTGGCACACGTTACTATCTGGACAAGGGCGGCCGCGACACCGTCACCGGCATGGTCGGGGAATGGGTCCGGCTGGGATCCGGCCTGTTCGTACGGAAGAATACGGTCACCATCGCCAAGGAACCCACGGTGATTCAGGCATACACCAACCAGGCCGTGTACGAAACAGGCTATTCGCAGGACCAGTTCCGGTTCGCGCTCTCCACCCCCACCCTCGTCACGGCGGATTTTGACGGAAAGGCGCTGGTGATTCGTGTCCCGCTGGCCACCGCGCTTGGGCTGCCGGTTTTGCCGGAGAACAGCCTGTTTGCCTCGGTCAGCGGCGTTCCCTCGGGAAGCGGCTTTCAGTACGTATTCCAATTGAAGGAAAACACCCGGTTGGAAGGGTATCTGCTGGAACGGACAGCAGATGGATATGTGGTTTCCCTCAAACGCCATCTCAAGGCAACCCCCGGCGGCCCACCGCTGCTGGGAAAAACGATTCTGCTCGATCCCGGACACGGTGGCTCCAAGGCGGAATACGCGGACGGAGACACCGGCGCGATTGGCCCGTTGGGCGCGCTCTGGTCGGAACGGAACATCAACCTGTCCAATGCGTATGTGCTCAAGGCGCAGTTGGAGCAGCTCGGCGCGAAGGTGGTCCTGTCCCGGACGG
This sequence comes from Bacillota bacterium, assembly GCA_023459915.1. Taxonomy (GTDB): domain Bacteria; phylum Bacillota; class Clostridia; order DSM-8532; family DSM-8532; genus JAEWSN01. The sequence goes on along the minus strand of JAEWSN010000227.1, from coordinate 1,618 downwards.
AGGATGTGCCGCTGTCCCTGGCGGCCCGACTGGACATGTCACGCAAGCTGCGCCCGGATATGTTCATTTCCCTGCATGCCGACAGTCTGGACGATTCCGCCGACATCTCCAAGGTCTCCGGCTTCTCCGTGTGGTACCGTGATCCGGTCGCCAGGGACATCGGCACCCGTGTGCTGCGAAAAGTGGTGGATGAGATGGGGATGCGCGATCGCCGGCTCAATCAGCGCAACTTCTATGTGGTGCGCGGCACCTGGGCGCCGTCTTTCCTGATTGAGGCCGGCTTTGTGCCAAACACGGATGAGTTTGAGAAAATGCTGGATCCGGTTTATCAAAAAGAGATGATGGGCCATATCGCGTCCGCGATTGTGGACTACTATATGCAATGACGGGGCGAAGCCACCCGGCGTGCATTTAGCGGCGCAACACACAGGAGGTCGCACGAACCCATTGGTGGCACAAGAGGTTGCATGAACCCATGGATGGCACAGGAGGTCGCATGAATCCATTGATGGCACAGGCCCTTGACTGCGCGCGGCGGGCATCGCAGACCGGCGATGTGCCCGTCGGCGCCGTGGTCGTCAAGGACGGCCAGGTCGTCGGTACAGGCTGGAACCGTCGGGAGGCGGATCACAAGGTCACCGCACATGCGGAAATCCTGGCCATTGAAGCCGCCAATCGCACACTGGGCAGCTGGCGGCTGGATGGCTGCGATTTGTATGTGACGCTCGAACCTTGCAGCATGTGCGCTTCGGCGATCATGCAGGCGCGGATGCGGGCCGTCTATTTTGGCGCGTGGGATCCCAAGGCGGGCGCAGCCGGATCCGTGATGAACCTGTTCTCCGAGCCGTGGGTGAACCACCGGGTCGTGGTGTATGAAGGCATCATGGAACAGGCCTGCAGGGACTTGCTGGACAATTTTTTCAAGGAGTTGCGCAAAGCCTGACGGGTGCCGAACGGAACGCCTGCTGGCTAAAGGATTGAGGGTGTAATTGACACGGCAGAGGCGATCCGCTACAATGAATGAGCGCTGAGGAGAAGTATCGAAGTGGTCATAACGAGCTCGACTCGAAATCGTCCTTGCGCATTGGAAATCTCAAACTGGAAACCTTGAATTCATGCGGGTTTCCGAGTAAGATAGGTATCAGAATCAGTCTTGTTCTCTCCATCAGTTCTCTCCTTTCTCCGAGGGGCTGATGTGGCAGATATGGCGGGGAGAAGTATCGAAGTGGTCATAACGGGCCCGACTCGAAATCGGGTAGCCTTGGAAAGGGCACGAGGGTTCGAATCCCTCCTTCTCCGCCAAAATCGCTGCTGGCCCGGATTTCGGGCTGGCAGCTTTTTTATGCGGATGACGATTTCCCGTTATCGCGGACACGATTTTTCCCACCTTTCGTGTTTCCAGCTTCCACATATTTGATAGCCTGCCCCCTCCCTCGACCGTCTGGTCACGTCAGTTACATCTACCACTTCAATCCTGTCACCATGGCTTGTGCAGAGGTGAGTTTTGCGTTCACATCCAGATGGGCGTAGATGTTGGCTGTTGTGGAGAAGTCGCTGTGCCCCAACCATTCCTGAATCTGTTTCATCGGCACCCCATTGGCCAGCAACAGGCTTGCAC
>JAEWSN010000226.1 GCA_023459915.1 Bacillota bacterium | reverse complement strand
GTGTGCGCGTGGTCAAGGTGTTCAACCGCCATGACTACGAGCAGGCCAAGTTCGACCGCGCCAATCAGAACCTCACCGGCCTGGGCATATCCGCGGCGCGGGCCATGGCCACCATCATGCCGCTGATGCTGATGCTCATGAACGGCAGCATCCTGCTCGTGCTCTATTTTGGGGGCGTGCGGGTGTCCGGCGGCCGCATGCAGGTGGGCGACATCATCGCGTTCATCAACTATTTTCTGCAGATTCTGCATGCGATGATGATGGTCTCCTGGATTTTCACCGCCGGGGTTCGGGCCAAAACCTCCTCGGACCGCATCGCCGAAGTGTTCGCGCTGCCGGACGGCATGCCGGTGCCGGAAGCGCCGCTTTCCCCCGGGAGAACCGGATCCCTCGAAATGCGCGACGTGTCGTTTGTCTGGCCGGAACAGCGCGAGCCCGTGTTGCAGGACATCACCTTTTCGGTGGAGCCCGGGCATACCGTGGCCATCATCGGCGCCACCGGTTCGGGCAAGTCCTCGCTGGTCAACCTGTTCTCCCGGTTCCATGATGTGTCGCGGGGGACGGTGCTGGTGGATGGCGTGGATGTGCGCCAGTTCGCGCTCAAGGATTTGCGCGGGCGGGTGGCCATGGTGCCCCAGCAGGCCGTGCTGTTTTCCGGAACCATCCGGGACAACCTGCGCTGGGGAAATCCTCAGGCGGACGAGACGGCGCTGCAGGCGGCGACGCATGCGGCCTGCGCGGACGAGTTCATCCCCCGGCTGGAACACGGCTATGACACCTGGATTGGGCAGGGGGGCGTCAACCTGTCCGGCGGGCAGAAGCAGCGGCTGAGCATCGCCCGCGCCCTGCTGTGCGATGCTCCGGTGCTGGTCATGGACGACAGCACCAGCGCCATCGACATGAAAATGGAAGCCCTCATCCGCAAGCGGCTGCGTGCATACGCCCGTGATCTGACGGTGCTCATTGTGGCCCAACGCATCCATTCGGTGATGGATGCCGACCAGATTCTGGTGCTCGACGAGGGTCGGCTGGTCGGACTGGGCACGCACAAGGATCTGCTTGAAACCTGCGATGTCTATCGGGACATCTACCGGTCTCAAATGGGGCTCGACCGTACCGGACGGGAGGTGGTCTGAATGGCACAGCATGGTTCCGGACGCAACGCGTCCGCGGGTTCAACCGGAGCCCCCGGGGCCGGTCGCGGCCAAGGGCCGAATGAAAACACCGCCCGGAGCCGTCCGGGCGGCGGGTCGGCCGCGGCGCCGGGCGGTTCCCGGTCGGGCGGCATCCACAATTTCGGCGGCCGGTTTGGCGGCGGGGAGAAACCCAAAAACATGGGCGCCACCATTGTCCGGCTGTGGCGCATGTTCGGTTCGGAAAAATGGAAGCTGATCACGGTGTTCGGCATTGCGACGGCGGGATCCGGACTGGCACTGGTCGGCCCGCTGCTCATCGGCCGGGCGATAGACGCCATGGCCACGGCCGGTGGCGTGGATTTTTCACGGCTGCACCGCATTCTGCTGGTGCTCGGGCTGGCGTACGCCGCCGGGGCGCTGCTGACCTGGCTGCAGGAGTGGTGGATCGCCGGCGTGGTGCAGCGGATTGTCCGGATTATCCGGGAAACCCTGTTCGCGCGGGTACAGCGGCTGCCGCTGTCCTTCTTCGACACCCGGACGCACGGGGAGATCATGAGCCGGCTGGCCAACGACGTGGACAATGTCAGCACCATGCTGTCCTCGTCCACCACGCAGCTGTTTGCCAGCGTGCTCACACTGGTTGGATCCCTGGTGATGATGCTGGTGCTCTCACCGATGCTCACCCTGCTGACCATGGTGACGGTGCCATTCACGCTGCTGCTCTCGGGCACCATCGCCAAGCGCTCCCGCAAGCAGTTCAGAACGCAGCAGGCCAACCTGGCCGCGCTCAACGGCCATGTGGAGGAGATTCTCTCCGGCCAGCTGGTGGTCAAGGCGTTTGGCCGTGAGGAACAGGTCATCGCGCAGTTTGACGGGATCAACGAACAGTTGCGGGAATCCGGCCGCAAGGCGCAGCTCATGGCCGGCATGGTTATGCCGATGCTCAACGCCATGACCAATATCGGGTTTGTGATTGTGGCGACGGCCGGCGGCATGCTCGCCATCTCCGGCACCGTCTCGGTCGGCGTGATTGCCAGCTTCATCAATTATGCCCGGCAGTTTTCGCGCCCGCTCAATGAGATCGCGAACCTGTACAGCAGCATCCAGTCCGCGCAGGCCAGTGCCGAGCGCGTGTTCGAGCTCATGGACGAGACGCCGGAGCCGGGGGACGAACCGGGGGCGATGCGAATGACCAGCCCGGAAGGACATGTGCAATTCGAGGATGTCTGCTTTGAGTATGTGCCGGGGGTGCCCGTGCTCAAGGATGTGGATCTGGACGCGCGGCCCGGCAAGACCATCGCGCTGGTGGGGCCCACCGGCGCGGGGAAGACCACGGTGGTGAATCTGCTGGTGCGGTTTTATGAACCGCAGTGCGGCACCATCCGCATGGATGGCCGGTCGCTGCGAGACTGGACGAGAAACTCCCTGCGGCCCAGCTTCGGCATGGTGCTGCAGGACACGCATCTGTTTTCCGGCACCATCCGCGAGAACATCCGCTATGGCCGCCTGGACGCGACGGATGACGAGGTGGAGGCGGCCGTGCGTGCCGTTGGCGCCCACCATTGGGTGCACCGGCTGCCGGACGGGTATGACACCGTGCTCGATGAATCCGGCGGCGGCCTTTCGCAGGGACAGCGCCAGCTGTTGTCCATCGCGCGGGCGGTGCTGGCCAATCCGGCGGTCCTGATACTCGACGAGGCCACCAGCAGCGTGGACACCCGCACGGAAATGGTGCTGCAGAAGGCCATGCTGCACCTGCGCAAGGGGCGTACCAGCTTCATCATCGCCCACCGGCTGTCCACCATTCGCGAGGCGGATGAGATTCTGGTCATCGATCGCGGCGGTATCATAGAAAGAGGCACCCATCAGGCGTTGATGGATGCCAGGGGTTTCTATTACGACATGTACAGCATGAGTTTTGCGGAGTGAGCCGCGACACGGACGGTGCCCGCCGGACGGTGCCCGCACACACACGTGGCGGGCGCGTCCACGGGGGCCACAGGTTACGCGTTGAGCGCGGCGGCCAGCTTGTCGACGGCCTCCTCGGAAAGGGTGAAGCGGTCGGTGGTGTAATCCGTGTTTACGGGAACCCCCTTCTTCTTCGCGTCCGCCTTGGTGACCATTTTCATGATGAATTTGTCCATGCCTTTCATTTTGCTGAAGGTGAAGCCGCCGCCCAGCCGGGCGTAGGCCACCGCATGGTTGACAAGCGCTTCGGGGAAGGAGGACTTGATTTGGTTTTCTCCGAATTCCTCGGACATGCAGCAGACAAACAACGCGATCTTCTTGCTGAGCAGGGTGTCCAGGAATGTACCGGCAAATGAGACCATCGCCTTCTGCATCTTCCCGGCATACATGGAGCCGCCAAGCACCACCGTGTCGTATCCGTTCAATTCCGGCATGTTGTCGGTCAGCGGCTTGACGTCCACCTGGCCCTTGAGCTTTTTGGCCAGGGCTTCGGCACATTTGGTGGTGTTTCCGTATTTGGTGGTGTACAGTATCAGCGTGCTCATGACGTGTTCCTCCCGTACGAACCGCGCTCGTGGCGGTCGTCCCCGCACACATCTTATCACACTTCGGTCAGCCACACGCGCATTTCTCCGGTTTCCCGATTGCTCCAGGCATGGTAGGGGATGAAGGTGAGCGTTGCGGGAACCGGGCGGATGACGAAGCCCGGTTCATACAGGCACGGATGCCCTATTCCGTTTGCGGCCGTGCCACCCGAACCCGTTTCGTCCGAAGACATGTCGCTTGCTGTCATATTTCCTGCATCGCCCTCGCCCGTCAGCCGCACCCCCTCGGCCGTGATGACGGTCATGCCGTCGAGCAGGGTCTCGTCAAAGGTGGCCTTGAGTGCGGCTTCCTTCGGCAGCGCGCACTGCCACAGGGAGGTGCCGTTGTCCGCCCCCTCGATGCAATAGATGAGCGGGCCGCGGGAGACGGCCACCTTGCCGATGTTTTCCGGCACGGCCGTGCTGCAATACACGCGTTCCACCGGCATCTCGAGCGTCAGCGTGACGGTTTGCGTGCCGGCTGCCAGCGCGACCGGCACATACCCGTTCCCCGGCAGTGCGGTCTGCGATGCCGGCAACGCGTTTCCGTCGACAGCGACCTGCCATTGCCGGCACCAGGCCGGAATCCGGAGTGCCAGCGTGCCGGCGGCGCCCGATTTGCGGATGGTGACCGTTCCGTCGTACGGGTACGCGGTGTTCACCTCAAGCCGCATCTTCAGGCCTTCCGGCGTTTCCAGTTCCGCCTGTCCCTCCACATACAGATGCACCCACGCGGTTTGGCCGGACATGCTGTAGGCGTACTGGCCGAGCGAGGCGATGAGGCGCGCCAGGTTCGGCGGACAGCAGGCACAGCCGAACCATTTCTGCCGCTGCGGGGTGACATGCCAGTGATCACAGTCGTTCGCGCTGGCCTCGGGCCAAACCTCCAGGGGGTTGACATACAGGAACCGGGTGCCGTCCCGCTGCATGCTGCCGATGCAGGTGTTGTACAGGGCGCGTTCCATCACGTCGGACACGGCCCGATCCGGAGACTGGCGCAGCAAACGCTGGGCGACGAAGATCAGGGCGATGGATGCACAGGTTTCCGCATAGACGGTGTCGTTCGGCAGGTGGTATGGGAAGCTGAAGGCTTCGCCGTGGTGCGTGCTGCCCACGCCGCCGGTGACATACATCTGGCGGTTCACCGTGCTTTCCCACCAGCGCCGCACCGCCCGGTGCAGGGACGCGTCCCCGGTGTGCGCCGCCACGTCCGCCATGCCGGCCAGCAGATACAGCGCGCGCACCGCGTGCCCGCGGATTTCGGCCTGTTCCCGGACGGGCTTGTCTGCCTGGAAATAGGCGAGCGGCGGGCGGATGACCTCGCTGGACCACAGGCGCTTGGCACCTCGCGTGGCTTCCTCCCCCTCAAAATACAAGGGGGTCTGACCCCGTTCGTCCACGAACCAGGCAGCCATCTGCAGGTATTGGTCCTTGCCGGTGAGCCGGTACAGGCGCATCAGCGCCAGCTCGAGCTCGGGGTGGCCGGGATAGCCGCGCCGCTTGCCGGGCTCCGGCCCCAGCACCGACGCGATGCAGGCCATGTTCCGTTCCATGATCGCCAGCAGCTTGGTGCGGCCGGTGCACTCATACAGCGCAATGGCGGCCTCGAGCATGTGGCCGGCGCAATACAGCTCGTGATGATGGGTCAGGTTCGTCCATTTCTGATCCGGATGCGCCACCGTGAAATAGGTGTCCAGGTAGCCGTCCGGCTCCTGCGCCGCGCCGACCAGATCGATCATCTCGTCCACGATGCTGTCCAGCGCGGGATCCTCCCGGGTTGCGAGCAGATAGGCGGCCGCCTCGAGCCACTTGGCCAGATCGGAATCCTGAAAGACCATGCCGTGGAACGCCGTCGGATCCACCGCCTCTCCGGCATTTTTCCTGGCGGCCATGCGGAAGTTCTCCACGCAGTGCGAGGGTTCGGCGTCCGGGATTTCGTCATTGAGCGCCTGCCATTGGTAGGGCAGCACCTTGTCACGGACACTGTTGCGATAGAATCCCCAGAATCCGCTTTCAATACGGACGTCCTTGACCGCCGGGATGCTGTGGATGGCCAGTTTTTCGTTCATGTCACTGTTGTCTCCTTTGGTGGCCCGGGGGGCCATGTATTTGGGGTCAATCCTTCAGGCCGGTCATCATGACACCTTTGACAAAGGCGTCCTGTGCCAGCAGGAACGCGACCAGCACGGGCAGGATGGAAATGCAGGTGGATGCCATCAGCACCGGCCAGTCCGTTGCGTACATGCCTTTCATTTTCGCCAGACCCAGTGGCAGGGTGTACAGGGTTTCCTTGCTCAGGTAAATCAGCGGGCCAAAATAATCATTCCAGATGCCCATGAAGCAGAAGATCGCCAGGGAGGCGATGGTGGGCTTGGCCATTGGCAGCAGCACGCGCAGGAAGGTCCCGAACGGCGTGCAGCCGTCGATTTTTGCGGCTTCGTCCAGCTCCCGCGGCACCGTGAGGAAAAACTGGCGCATCAGGAAGGTGCCGAAGGCGGAGACCATCGGCGGAATCATCAGCGACCAGTGGGTGTTGATGAGCTTGTACAGGGACATCTGCAGGAAGTTTGGGATGATGGTGACCTGAAACGGCACCATCATGGTCATCAGGTACAGGGCGAACAGCTTGTCCCGGCCCTTGAAGCGGAGCCGTGCGAACACGAAGCCGGCCATCGCGCTGGTGAAGAGCTGAAAAAACACCACCCAGCCTGAGATTTTGGTGCTGTTGAGGAAATAGGACCAGTAATTGAAGCGGGATGAAATCATGGTGTAGTTCTGCCAGACGATGCGTTCGCCCAGAAACGTGGGGGGGAAGACAAACACTTCGCCCAGGCTCTTGAACGAGGTGGAAATCATCCAGATGAACGGCAGCAGCATGGTCAGACCGCCCAGCGTCAGCAGGAAATAGGCGGCCAGCATGCCGGGGTTGGCGTATTTCTTCATGCCACGCTGGAAGGGCGTCATCGCCTTGGCGGGGACGCCGCCCCGGATCAGGTTGGTGCTTGAACTCATATGCTCACCTTTCTTGTGATGCCTGTGCGTTTGCGCCTAAAGGTCGGGAGGCAACGATGGCGCAGGGACGCATGGTTTCGTCATGCCAGGCGGTGGCGCTCAGTACATGGACATGGTGGACTTTTCCATCCGCAGGTTGATGAGCGTCAGGGTCACGACGATGAAGAACAGCAGATAGGCAATGGCGCAGGCGTATCCCATGCGGAAGTATTCAAACGCGTTCTGGTACAGGTAGTGGACCAGCACGGAGGAGGAGCGCCCGGGCTCGCCGCCGGTCATCAGCATCACGGAGTCGAACACCTGGAAGGAGCCGATGATGGACATGATGAAGATGAAAAAGGTGGTGGGCCGAAGCATGGGGAAGGTGACGTAAAAGAACTCCTGGAGGGCGTTCGCGCCGTCGAGCTTCGCGGCTTCATAGTAACTGGTGGAGATGCCCTGCAGGCCGGCGAGGAACAGCAGCATGTTGTAGCCCATGCCCTTCCAGATGCCCACAATGGCGATGGACAGCAGGGACGTCTTGGAGCTGGACAGCCACGAGGGGCCGTCGATGCCGAACAGGGAAAGCAGATAGTTCAGCAGCCCGAACTCCGGGTTGTAGATCCACTGCCACACCACGGCGACGGCGACCATCGAGGTGATGGAGGGCAGAAAATAGACAGCGCGGAAGATGCGGCGGCCCGCGATGTTCTGATCGAGCGCAAGTGCGAGAATCAGGGACAGGGCCATGCCGACGGGCACGGTGATGACCGTGTAGACCACGGTGTTGCGAAGGGTTTCGGCGACGATGGGGTCGTGGAACATTTCGATGTAGTTCTTCAGCCCGATGAATTTCATCGGGGAGATGACATCATATTCCATGAAGCTGAGCACGAAGGCGGCGACAATCGGGATGAACAGGAACATCATGAAGCCGATGAGGTTGGGCAGCAGCATGATGATCGCCCAAAAACTGTCCCGGTACAGCAGGCTTCCCCGTTTGGAGGAGCCCGTCTTGATTTTCAGTGCGATGTCCGTCATGGCATCTCCTTATTGCGGTGGCGTTGACCTGTGCAAAATGGGGGAAGCCCCGGCCGCTGAAGCCTGGCGCCGGATGATGCTGTTCCAGGCATGCAACGGACGGGGCGGCCTTCAATCTTGGTTCGTTGTGCGGAGCCTGCTGTCAGTTGACACGCAGAAGCTCCTCGTCACAACGGGTCTGGATGTTCGCGAGCGTTTCTTCCGTGGACTGGCCGTCCTTGAAATACTTGGACCGCTCCTCGTCGATGATGGAGCCCAGCTTGCTCGAAGGCCACAGGGCGCCCGGATAGGCCATGGCTTCCTGGAAGTAGGGAAGCATGTCCTTGTAGGAATCGCCATGGACGTCATCCCGGTACCATTGCGCGACACCGTCGGGCAGGTACATGGACTTCCGGTTGGGCATCCACAGACCGGATGCGACCAGTGCGCCCTGATAGTCGTAGCCGGAGAGGAACTTGAGGAATTCCCAGGTCTCGTCCGGATGGGGGGTGTCCGCCCAGATGGAGTGCAGATGGGCGCTGCCGGTGGTGAGGGCGTTGTCGAATTTCGGGAGCGGTGCCATGCCGACCTCGAAGTCGAGCGTGGCGAGCTGCTGGAGGGCCCAGGAGCCGTCCACCAGGGTGGCGACCTTTCCGGTCTGCAGCATTTGCGCGGCGCTCATGCCGATGTTTTCAAGCGTGGTCGCGTCGGGCGCCGAACCGTCCACGATGCGCAGATCCCGGATGGCGTCGAACACCTCGGCGGCTTCCGGTGTGTTGACGGTGGTTTTCGTGAAGTCCTTGTCGAACAGGCTGGCGTTGTTCGAATAGAGCATCGGCGTCATCAGCCAGCTTTCCAGTCCGTAGGTGCCGTACTGTTCGGTCTTGTCGCCGTTCTTGATGGTCAGCTGCAGGGACAGCGCGCGGTATTCCTCCCAGGTCATGGCCTCATCCGGGTCCGAGGAGGGATACGCGATGCCGGCCTTGTCGAAGATGGCCTTGTTGTAGTAGAGGATGGGGGAGACGGTGCATGACGAGATGCCGAAGTATTTGCCGTCGATGTTCATGATGGTCTTGCTCGAGTCGATGAAGTCATCCACCGGGAAGGTGGCGTCGAATTTGTCCGTGATGTCGTACAGCACGCCCTTGGACGCAAACGTCCGGTAATCGGAGTCTCCGCAGAAGAAGACATCGGGCGCGGCGTTGCCGGCGAACATGGTCAGCAGTTTGGCGGAGTATTCCGCGCCGGCCAATCCGGGGGTGTATTCCACCTTGATGTGCGGGTATTGTTCCTGGAACGCGGCAATGCCCTGTTTCACGGATTCGGTTTCCAGCGGGGAGGCTTCCCACCCCATGAACGAAAGGGTGACTTCCTTGTCCGGTGCCGGGGTCGCAGGATCCTTCGCCTGCGCGTCGGTGTTGCCGGCGCTGCTTTCGGCCGGGGAGGGCACGGTGGCGGATGTGCCTTGTCCGCACGCTGTCAGGGAGAGCGCGCACGCGAGGATGAGGATGATGGCGATCACACGGATTTTCTTCATGTTTGTTCCTCCTTGTCATTGACCGTGGTTGTATCAGCTGAAGCCTGGCGTTGCGTGTCCTTGCGCGGAGCTCTCGGCAAAAACGGGTGCGAAAAACCAGGCCAACCTCCAAAAGGATAGAAAAGGTGGCGAAAACCCAGATTCTGATTCCGGGAGGAATTCAGAAATCAATATGCTGTGTCATCAAGTTGTCGGATCGGCCTCCTGTTCAATCTTGCCACTTGTGCGTACATCTTTGCCCAAACTTCCCTTGAAAAAGAGAAAAAACTGACGAATCGATAGAAAAACGATACGGATAGGGATTGCTTTCGATTTGCCATCTGCTGATGCTGTCATTATAATGGAACCATGCCGAGAAAAAAGTGTGCAAATTGGCAGGATAGGTGGAGAAAACCCAGATGTTGCATTACATGACGCACAGTGCCCAGCCCTTGAAGTTCGCATCATGCGGCAAGTTCGTGTCGAGCATTCCCTGGCGGCATCCGGACAGAAACCTCAACACCTTTGTCCTGTTGTTCGGGCGGGAGGGCACGCTGCACATCGAGCAGAGCGGCCAGCGCTACGAGATGAAAAAGGGAAATGTGATTCTGCTGTTGCCGGGGCATCCGCATACCGGCTGCAAGGTATGCGAACCGGGACTCGCCTATTACTGGTGTCATTTTTTCAGCAGGGAGAAGGAGGTGCACCTGCTCGAGGCGGACGAAATGCGCCAGCAGGTGATGCTCATGAGCAGCAGCGGGTTCTCCAGCGGCTTTTCCGATGTGTTTCTGCTGCCGGAGTTCGGCAAGCTGGACTCGGAGGAACGGGTGTCCATCCTGTTTCACCAGCTGCTCGACTATGCGAACAGCGGCTGCTATTCCAGCTATTTCATGGACTACACGCTCAGTCTGCTGGCGATGGAGATTTCGCGGCAATGCATCGACAACACCCTGCGGGTCAGCCACCAGCATGGCCCTTCCGATCAGCGGCTGTACGAAATCATGGAATGGATTCGGCTCAACCGCGAGCTCAAGCTTACCGTCCAGGATGTGGCGACCCAGTTCAACTACAACCCGGATTATCTCTCCTCGCTGTTCCGCCAGGTGACAGGCTACCCGCTGCTCAAATACATACACCGGGTGAAGATGGCGGCGGCCCGGCAACTGCTGCTCCAGCCGCTGATCACCATCCGGGAGGTTGCGGGGCAGACCGGATATGACGACGAGAAGCATTTCATGAAGGTTTTCCGGCAATACGAGGGGATGACACCCTCCCAATACCGAAACGCGTTCGTCAAGACGCACATGAACAAGCGCTGACGCCGGTTGCTTCAGGCCGCGCGATTTTCGGGATGGCGAAAGAAGAACAGCCCGAACACGGTCATCAGGGGGAACACCACGGCCAGCAGCAGGCCTGCCTTCAGGCCCAACTGATCCGGGCGCAGCGACAGGGATGTGGCCAGCGCGATGCCTTGTGTCGACCGCTGCACCACATCGGAAATGAAGCCGGCCAGCCAGGGGCCCACGGAGGCGCCGAGGTCCCCGAACACCGCCATGAGTCCGAACATCGCGGTGCCGCCCTTTGGGAAGGCTTCCGCGACCAGGCTGAAGGTGCCCGGCCACATGAGACTGACGGAAAATCCGCACAGCGCGCAGCCCAGCAGCGCAATCACCGGTATGGGGACCAGCACGGTCACCAGATAGCACAGGACGCACAGCGCTGCGGTGGCCTGCATCGCGCCGCGCAGGGAAAACCGGTGGCCCAATACGCCGTGCAGGGTTCTGCCAATGCCCATGAACAGCGCGAACAGGCAGGGGCCCAGCAAATCGCCCATCACCTTGGGCACGCCCAGGCCGCGTTCGGCGAAGAGGGAGGACCATTGGGACATGGTCAGCTCGGAAGCGCCCGCGCTGAGCATCAGCAGCAGCGCAACCAGGAAAATGGGCTTTTTGATGAGGACCTTCAGGGAGATGCGCTCGTGCTCGGCAACAGGCGGCAGCAGCGGCACCTTCAGAAACCGGAACAGGTTGTACAGGGGCAGCAGGGACCAGACGATGGGCAGCCAGAACCACTGCTCCGTCCCGATGAGCATGAGACCAAGGGTGGTCAGAATCACCACCGCCATCTGTCCCCAACAGTAGAAGGAATGCAGCAGGCTCATGGCCGACGCCTTCGCGTCACCCGGCAGCGAATCCACGATGGGACTGATGAGCACCTCGATGAAGCCGCCGCCCACCGCATAGATCGCGATGGCGATGGTCAGTCCCAGGTAGGGATTGGGCAGCACCATGGGCAACACACCCAGCGCGACAAGACCCACAACCGCGAAGGCGTGGGCCAGCACCGCCGCTGTGCGATAGCCGATGCGATCCACCGTGTGCAGGGCCACCCAGTCCGCGAGGATCTGCACCCCGAAGTTGATGAGCACCAGGCGCCCAAGCATTTCGTAGGAGATGTGAAAGCTGTTCTGGAAAATGATGAACAGCAGGGGGGCCAGGTTGTTGACGGTCGCCTGCGTGATGAACCCGACATAGCAGGCGTTGAGCGTGGAACGATAAGGATTCCGTGACATGCTGTCTCCTTGGGATGCTGTCTCCTTGGGATGCTGTTTTGTTGCGGTCCGCATGCGGTTCCGGCTGACGTTTGTGTGGCTACCTGCCGTGCATGTTGAACCAGGATTCCTCCAGAACGGCATACTCATAGGCGTCGTGCCACAGGGGGTTGCCCGCCTCGTCGGTGCGGAAGAAGGCCTTTTTGCGGAAAAAGCCTTCCCGGCGCATGCCGAGCCGCTCGAGCAATCGCCAGGAATCGGTGTTTTCCGGATTGCACAAGGCAATGACCCGGTGTGCGTTTTGTGTGCGGAACAGCCAGTCCACCAGCTTCCAGGCGGCTTCCGTGGCGTAGCCGTGCTTGCCGAAGGTGGGATTGAAGATATAGCCGATTTCCCAGGTCTGAAACTCCAGTGGCTCGATATGCAGCACGAACAGGTGGCCAACCATCCGCCCGGTGTCCCGCAGGCAGACCGCCAGAAAGTGATCCGAGCGGGAGCGGTCATCGGCAAGAAAATGACAGGCCTCGCGGGATTCCGGTTCTCCGGGTTCGTACTTGAGCACATCCGGCCTGGAGAGGTAATCGTAGAGCGCGTCTCCGTCTTCTGCCGTGAAATTGCGGATGATCAGCCGCTCTGTGGTCAATGTTTCCATGGCATGTCCTTTCGCGCGATGGTTCCTGCTGCAATGACCTCAAACAGTCACGCATGGGGCAGACCCGTCTGATTGAAATGGTACCACAAAAAGCAGGGGCCGTCCCGGTGAGCTTGTCAAAGCGCTTACCGAAGCGCTTTCCCATCAGATGCCTCAGATGTCCTGGGCTGGACAGGGTCAGGCACAAAATGCCATGAGTGTCGATGTGAGCTCCGCCACGGTATCGCAGACGAAGGTGGGCTCCTGCGCGAGGGTTTCCGGCCAGCTGCCATATCCATACGAGACTGCCACGCTGTCCAGTCCGTTTTCCCTGGCACCGATGATGTCGAATTTCGTATCCCCAATCATCAGGGTGCTGGCCGGATGGAGCGCCAGCGTTTCCATGACATGCGCGATGACTGCGCCCTTTTCGGCGCGGGAGCCGTCATGCAGGCTGCCGGCCACAAACTGGAAGTGGGGCAGCAGCGCAAAGTGCTCCAGGATGCGAACCGCATAAGGTTCGAGCTTGGAGGTGGCCAGCACCAGCCGGACCCCGCGCTGCCCGAGTGCGTCCAGCAACTGGGGGATGCCTGCGTACAGCTTGTTCTCCATCATGCCTTTGGCGACAAACCGTTCCCGATAGGCGGCGATGGCGTCCGGGATGCGCGCGTCGTCAATGCCGTGGAAGGTCTTGAAGCCATAGGCCAGCGGCGGACCGATATAGGGGATGAGCCGATCCGCGTCCGGCTCGTCAATGCCCATTTTGGCCAGCGCGTACTGCACGCACCGCGTGATGCCCTCCTTGGGATCTGTCAGGGTGCCGTCCAGGTCGAAGATCATGGTATCGTATCGCATGCTGTTTCTCCTTGCTGTGTTTTGTGGAGGTGCCTGTGGTTGCGCAGCCAGGCAAAGGCCGCGTCCACCGCCGGCTGCATGGGGAACAGCCGGCAGGCGGCCTGGCCGACTTGCCCTGTCTGCACGGGCGTATTGTCCTCGAATGCCTGCCCCACCAGGGGAAAGTCTTCGGAATCCCAGTCGAAGTCCTCGAACCATTCCCATGTCCGCACGCCGTCCTTGACGCATGCGGCACCCATCCTGGTTTTCGGCATGTTGGGCAGCCATGTTTCCGCCAGATGAAACGCGGTGCAGGCATCATAGCCCACCCCAAGCAGCAGGATATTCGCGTTTTGCCGGTACAGCCTGCCGATGGGGGAGTCTTCTCCCAATGCGGGTGCCAGCGGATGACCCGCCGTCAGTGCGTCCGCCAGGGGACCGTTGGCCGCAAAGGACAGCTGCGGGTGGCTGGAACGCAGGGTGCCGGGCATGGTCCGGAACAATTCGGCAATGGCGCCCATGCCGCGTGTGGGGGTAAGCGCGGGGTCGAACGCGGGCATGTTCTCCCGGATAATCGGAATCCACTGCGTCGGAACCGGCGGGGCCTCCCATTGTGCCGGGTCGCTCCAGTCTCCGGAATGTGCCGGCATCACAAGGGTGCCGGTTGCGCTATCATCCGATATGGCATCCAGCAGGGCCATGACGACGGTCTGCGCCCCGCCGCAGACCCAGCCGATGCCGGACAGGGACGTGTGAACCAGCAGGGTGTCTCCAGGCGTCACGCCAAGCGCCCGGAGATCCGCCCGCAGGCTTTTTATCGTGGCCGGCTCCGGCGTGCGTGCGATCACATCCTGTTCGCTCATCCTGTTTCCTCCGCGTTGGTTGTGTCATGGTGTTGTGTCATGGTGTTGTGTCATGGTGTTGTTTCCGGGATTTGGTCGACAGGTCCGTGCGCTGCGGGACAGCCACCGCATGGGCGGCATATCCGACTCGTCAACGGAACAGGTCATGGAACCGCACCTGGAAGGCGTCCGGATGCGGCAGATCCGTGCGTTGCCGGACAAGGTTTTTCGCCTTCATCGACAGGGACAGATCTCCCGTCAGCACCACGCCGGCCACCCGGCCATCCCGCACGTACAGCCGGTGAAGCAAGGTGTCTTCCTCGTGGGGGATGAAGGCGTCCGTGTTGTTGATTTCCCCGGCAGAGAAAAGCTTCACCCGCCCAATGCTGAGCGTGGCGGCCAGTTCCGTGGTCGCATACCGGGCGGAACCACCCGCCATGTTCTGTCCGGCCACCTTTCCCTGCTCCAGTGCGGGAGACCACAGGCCGTACAGCATGCCGTCCACCTCCGCGACATCTCCGGCGGCATATACCTCCGGCAGATTCGTCCGCATGTGTTCGTCCACCACGATGCCCCTGTTCACCGCCAGCGGACTGCCCTGCGCAAGGGCGGTGTTTGGCCGGACCCCCGCAGAAAACAGGATGGCGTCGGCTTCAAGGAAGGAACCATCCTTGAGACGCATGCCTGTGACGGAGACATGCGCGTTGTCCGGTGTGTTGTCCGATGTGTTGCCCGATGTGTTGCCCGATAAGTTGCCCGGTGTGTTGCCTGGTGCGGCCCCCGGCGTGGACTCGATTTGCGCGCACGGGATGCCGAAGGTGAAGCCCATGCCCATTTCCTGGAGCTGGATGCGGATTTTCTCCGACATGTAGGCATCCAGCTGGCGGGGCAGCAGATAGGGCAAGGCTTCCACCACATGGACCTGTTTCCCCAGGCCCATCAGCCCATAGGCCGCCTCAAGCCCCAGCAGGCCGCCACCGATGACCAGTACCCGGTTCCTGTTCTCAAGGGCATTCTGGATGGCGTGCAGGTCATCGAAGGTTCTCAGCGTGAACACCCCGGGCTTGTCCGCGCCGGGAACCGGTGGGACAAAGGGCGTGGCGCCGGTGGCCAGCAGCAGCCGGTCGTAGGGGATTTCCTCTCCCGAGAGGAGGATGATCTGCCTGTTTTCCGTGTCGATGCGGGCGACCGCTGCGCCCGTCCGCAGAACGATGCGTTGGGCCTCATACCATTCCGGCTTTTTGATGAGGATGTCGTCGATGGCTGTATTCGGGCTGGACAGCAGGTGGGACAGCTTGATGCGAAAATAGGGAGGGTGGCGGTCCGCGCCCAGCATCAGGACCTCGGCGGTCCCGTCTTGTTTTCTGATGGCCTCTGCCGCCGACAAGGCGGCGATGCCGGTGCCAATGATGACGTGCTTCATGATGTACCTCTTTCGTTGCAGCTCCCGTTGTATCCGTGTGTTGCGGCACCTGTTGGATTCTGTTCGGTGCGGCACCTGATGCATTCGGTGATGTTTTCGTCCGGCGTCGCAAGGCGTCGCCTTGTAGAGGAATATTCCACGATTCCCGAGGATGAAACACCGGTGTGTTCCCGTGGATGGGGCATTTCAGGCGGGATCCGCCGGTGTTGAACCCGCGCATACGATGGATCCGTTATCCACACCCAGGCCATTGGCGACCAACGGGCATTTTGCCATGAACAAGTGGAACAGTCCGGGCCGCGCCAGTCCGTTGAGGCTTTCATAATTCCCCTGCCCCTTGGCGATGATCACGTCCGAGGCGTTGAACAGAGCAAGGAATTCGGGAGAGACGCGCGAGAGCACGGTGCCGAGCGAATCGTCCCCGTTGGAGAGGACTTCCGCCACTTCGGACATGCCCACCTGATCCGCGTCCGCGAGGGTGATGTCGTTGACCACGGGTTGTCCGCGCACCGCAAACCGCAGTTGCAGCGCCGGCCACTGTCGGTGGATTTGCCGGAGAAAAAGCTTGTCCAGGACAATTTCCCCGCAGTTGTCACCGAGATACAGCAGCGAGCGGGCGCTGCCCAGCGCCTTGTACAGGCGTTGGGTGTCGTCGATGGCCAGCGGGGTGGCGTCCATGGTGGCCAACTTCGCAAGCAGGAGCTCCCGGGTGAAGCTGACGCGCGCCGCGAAGTCGATGAGATTGCCGGCGATGGCCATTTTCAGCGCTGTTTGGTACGGATCCCCGGAGACGGCAATCCGTTTTTCCAGCGCGGCTTCATGCGCGGCCAACGCTTCGTTGTACCGCCGCTTGGTATGCAGATACGGATCCGGGTTGCCTGTGTGCGTGAGGATGATTTGCCAGGTGCGCCCCATGATTTCCGGATTGCTTTTCCCGTAGTCGGCCGTCGCGAGGTACGAGAGCACGTCGCGCATCAGCGCCTCCCGCGTGTCCGTCGGCAGCGCGAGCCGGTCACTGACCTGGAGCACCTGGCGGATGTTGCATTCCACGCAGCGCATGTTCATCCGGCCCGGTTGCAGGATGTCTGTGGCACCGTTCATGTCGGTGGTGTTTTGCGTGTCTGTGGCACCGTGTTTGGCAATGGCCATTGGCTAAGCGCTCCTTTTCATTGGCTCCCGGTTGGCCGGAAAGCAGGCTGGCGGCCGGCCTGTCATTTTCCTGCCTGTGTGCCTTTGGTTCCCGACCGGGTCCGCAGCCGTGTGTATGCCCGAACCAGCGCAACCACGGGCTTGAGCGCGGGCACATACAGCTCCTTGTGGGCTTCCCTGAGCTTGGCACGGATGGGAATGTGCTGCGGGCATTTCGGCTCGCATTTGCCGCAGTTTCGACACATGCCGGCATGGGACGGATTGCCGCCGGTCGCGCCGCTGGTCATCAGCATGTGGGCGAGCTTCAGGCGTTTGGACCCGAACAGGCTGTACGCGTTCCAGTCGGCAAAGACGGCCGGGATGTCCACGCCGAAGGGACAGGGCATGCAGTAGCCGCAGCCCGTGCAGTCGACCTTCATGCGTTTTTTGAAGGCGTCCCGCACCAGCCGGATGACGGCATGATCGCCGTCCTTGAACTGGCCGGGCTTCGCCTTTTCCGCGAGGGCGAGGTTTTCCGCAATATGCGACTCCTCGTTCATGCCCGACAGGAGCAGCGAGACCTCCGGCTGATCCCAGATCCAGTTGAATGCCCAGTCCGCCGCGGTGCGGCGCACCGTTGCCCGGCTCATGATGTCGGCCGCCTCCTTGGGCATGCGCCCGGACAGCAGACCGCCGCGCAAAGGTTCCATGATGGAAACGCCGAGCCCTTTGGCATGCGCGTGGGCCAGGCCTTCCCGACCGGCCTGGTAGGCTTCGTCAAGGTAGTTGTATTGAATCTGGACGAACTCCCAGTCGAAATCGTCGACCACGCGCTTGAAATCTTCCTTGTTGCCGTGCCAGGAGAACCCGATGTGCCGGATTTTCCCTGCGGCCAGGTT
This sequence comes from Bacillota bacterium, assembly GCA_023459915.1. GTDB lineage: Bacteria > Bacillota > Clostridia > DSM-8532 > DSM-8532 > JAEWSN01. The sequence goes on along the minus strand of JAEWSN010000226.1, from coordinate 5,693 downwards.
GTCCCGGACAAAATCGTCGAACCCCAGGGCGCGAAAATCCGTCCAGGATTCCCAGCTCATGAGGGAGTGGACCAGATAGAAATCGATGTGATCCGTCCGCAGGCGTTCGAGCTGCGTGTTCAGGATTTTGTCCATGTCCTGGCGCGAAAATGCCATGTAGGGCGGAATTTTGTCCGCGATGAACACCTTGTCCCGATGCCCCTTTGCCAGGAAGTTGCCCAGCACGGTTTCGCTGCGGCCTCCGTGGTAGATATAGGCTGTGTCGAAATAGTTCACACCGGCCTCTATGGCCGAAAGCATTTGCCGTTCCGTTCTGGCTTCATCCACAAGGCCGAGCCGCTGCGGCAGCCGCATGCAGCCATACCCCAGAATGGAGACCGATTCGCCTGTTTTCCCAAAGGTTCTGTATTGCATAGACACTCCTTGATGCCGCACCGGTTCCTCGGCGCGCCGTTCCATTATATCATCGAATGGGGTCAGACCCCATCAATGGGGTCTGACCCCGGATGTGATAAGATCATTGGCAGGATGAAATGGTTCGACCATTGTCTTGCGGGGTCATTTTTGATTGGATGGTTCCAGTGCGCCGGACTGTTGTCGGGCTGCGTGAACAGGGAGGGTTTCATGAGTTTTGCGATGGGCGCCTTTTCTCCGGAAATTGCGCGAAACAGTGTGGACGAGGTGTTCCGTGAGGCCGCCCGCCTTGGCTTCACGCAGATGCAGTACGATTTTGTCTCCTCGCATGGCGAGGAAATGCCCGAACGGCTTCATCCCGGAGAGGCCGAACAGGTGGCGGATGCGGCCAGTCGACATGGCATTCGGATTGTCGCGGTGAACGGCACCTACAACATGGCCGATCCCGACCCGAACCGCCGGGCGGTGTATGAGGAGCGGTTCGCCCGCATCGCGGAAGCCTGTGCCGTGCTCCGTTGCAAAGTCGTCACGATTTGCACGGGGTCCCGGCATCCGGACTCCATGTGGCGCTGGCATCCGGACACCGCGACGGAAGCGGCCTGGTCGGATCTCATCGCGTCAACGCGCGCCATTCTGCCGCTTGCCGAAAAACATGACCTGCTGCTTGGCGTGGAGACCGAGGCGTCCAATGTCTGTGCCACGGTGGAGAAAACCCGCCGGTATCTCGATGAGATCGGCAGCCCCAGGCTGAAGGTCATCATGGATTGCGCGAACCTGTTTCCCGCGGGAACCGCCCGGGCGGAGAACGTGAGGCCCACCATTGACCGGGCCTTTGCGTTGCTTGGACAGGACATTGTGCTGGCGCATGGCAAGGACGTGCTTGCCGCCGATGAGGTGCGGTTCACCGAGCCGGGCCTCGGGATTGTGGACTATCCGCATTACTTTTCACGGCTCAGGGAATATGGCTACCGGGGCGGACTCATTCTTCACGGCATCCATGACGAATCCGGATTCGCGCCGTCTGTGGCGCGCATGCGTGCCGCCATGGAGATGGCGGGGAAATGAAAGGGAGGAACAGCAATGTATACCGTATTTGACGCAAATCATTTTGGGGTGAAAGAGCCGCTGGAGACACTTGTGCCCCTGCTGAGAAAGCATGGCATCGGGGGTGTCCATGTGCCGGTGTCCCTGTTGACAGATTCGCCCAAGGCCATGGAGGCAACCGGGCTGCTGCGCGACAATGGCCTGCAGTGGAGCCTGCTGCCCACACCGGTCGACTTTTATGCCGAGGATGTCACGGACGATATGTTCGACAAGGGGCTGGAAACCCTGAAACGCTGGGCGGACACGGGGGAACGCATGGGCGTCCGGTATGCGTACAACCATGTCTGGAACGGCAGCAACACCCGCGCGTATCAGGAAAACTTCGACTGGCTGTCCGTCCGAATCCGGCGGGTCTGGCGCGCCCTTCACGATGCCGGCATCCAGTATGGCCTCGAGTTTCTTGGGCCGGTGCCACTGCGCGACAGCTTTCAGTACCCCTTTTTCCACACCCTGCCCGGCATTCTGGCCCTGGCGGACAGCGTGGACCGGCGCTGCGGATTTGTGTTCGACATCTATCACTGGTACACCGGCAGCGATCAGGAGCAGGGAGATCTCTTTCTGGCCGCGCAGCATGTGAACCGGATGGTCAATTTCCATGTCAATGACGGCTTGCCGGGCAGAACCCGGGAACAGCAGCAGGATCTGGAGCGGGCATTGCCGCTGGACAACGGCGTGATCGACGCGGCCGCCCCGTATGCCCTTTTCCAGAAGGCCGGCTATGCCGGACCTGTGATGTGCGAACCGATGCGGCCGTTGAGCGCGAATGAGGCCGGCCGGACCACCGAGGAAATCGTCATGCTGGTCGCACAAGCCTACCGTCGTCTCGAAGATGCCGCAAACCTGCGCGGATAGGGCCTGACGAGGCCGAATATCCAGGCTGCGGGCCGTGAGGGGAGCACAGCCCTGCCCGGATGGGCCCTGAAGCGCCGGAAAAACAAAACCGATTTCCCTGGAGTGTGTGAATGGATTTGGCGAATTTCGCGCTGACCCTGTTGTTCTCGTTTGTGTTCGGAACCATCGGCTTTCGTTTGAAGTTGCCTGCCGGCGCGCTGGTGGGCGCGGTGATCGGCACCGTGATGGTGAATCTGCTGTTTGAGCGTGCCTTCTTTTATGCAGACCTGCGGGTGGCCATCCAGCTGGTCAGCGGCGCCATGATTGGCAGCCGCATCGGCAAAAAGGACTTCCTGTCGCTGCGCACCATCATTTTTCCCACCCTGTTCATGCTGGTGGGCATGGCGGGGTTCAACCTGCTGTTCGGCACGTTGATGCACCGTGTCGGCGGGTTGGATGTGGCAACCGCGCTGTTCGCCAGCGCCCCCGGCGGCATGGCCGACATGGCGCTCATTTCGGCGGAGCTGGGGGCTGAACCCGCGTATGTCGGCATTCTGCAGATGTTCCGGATTCTCGTGATCATCCTGACCATGCCGCCCGTGTTCAAAAAGCTGCTCCAGAAAAGGGGGTATCGCGGCCAGCACGAGACGGTGATGGTTTCCTCCGATGTGGAGGAGCCCGTGACGGTGGTCCATCCGGGCGACGCGGCTGTGGCAGCCAACCGGGAATTCCCTGTCCGCCTGTTGCTGCTGCTCGGCATCGCCGCGGCGGGCGGGCTGTTTTTCCGCTGGCTGGGCATCACGGCCGGCGCGCTGACGGGCGGCATGCTTGCGTCCGCTGTCTATTGCATTCTCCGGGGCACGGTCAGGTTCCCCAACAGCCTGAAATTTCTGCTGCAGGTGCTGGCCGGCGCGTATATCGGCATCGGCATCGACCGGGAGCGGGTGGCCAACATGCCCAATCTCATTGTCCCCGCCCTCATCATGGCGGTGGGCATCTACCTGTTCGTCTTTGTCATGGCGTGGCTGATGCACCGGCTGTTCAAGCTGGATTTGGCAGTCTGCCTGCTGTCGGGCACGCCGGGTGGCGTTCAGGAGATGTCCCTGCTGTCGGAGGAACTCGGCTCGGACACGGCGAAAATCGCCGTGATGCAGACCATTCGGCTCATTTTTGTCATTTTGCTGTTCCCCACCATGCTGGGCATTGTGACGCGCCTGTCCATGTAGGACTCGGGCTTGGGCGTCCGCCTTGTCTTGTCCTTCGTGCGGGGAAACAGACGCGGCTTGTGGCAAGAGGGCGTTGCCGGCATGGGGCCCGGCGTAATATCATGGGGGTGTGCCAAGTGGCACCGGAGGTGTGGAATGGGAGAGACCGTGGTTGAGCTCCGACAGGGAAAACTGACAGGCCTGGCGTTTCCGGGCCACATGGAATACCGGGGCATCCCGTTTGCGGCCGCGCCGGTGGGCCCTCTGCGCTGGAAGCGGCCGCAGCCGCATCCGGGTTGGGAAGGCGTGTTGCGGGCGGAGCAGTTTGCCGCGCCCTGTCTGCAGCCGGGAAACCTGCCGGACACGTTTTATGGAAAAGAGTTTTATCAGGACACCTCGTGGCAGCAAGCCATGCGCGAGGACTGCCTGTATCTCAACATCTGGACGCCGACCGAACCCGCCCCGGCAGGCGGATATCCCGTGGCCTGCTGGATTCATGGCGGCGCGTTCAACAACGGGTATGGCCACGAAATTGAATTTGATGGCGCAGGCTTTTGCCGGCGCGGGGTGGTGCTGGTCACCATCCAGTACCGGCTCAATGTCTTCGGCTTTTTCGATCACCCCTGGCTGGCCGAAGAGGATCCGCAGGGGCTGAGCGGCAATTATGGCCTGTACGACCAGATGGCGGCGCTGACATGGATTCGCGACAATATCGGGGCGTTTGGCGGAAATCCCGAACGGGTCACCATCTTCGGTCAGTCGGCGGGTGCCCGGAGCGTGCAGCTGCTCACGGAATCCCCGTTGGCCGAGGGCCTGTTTTCCCAGGCCATCCTGCAGAGCGGTGCCGGCCTCAACCGGTCCAGAAGGCCGATGCGGGTAACCCACAGTCTCAAGAACGGGCAGGCCTTTGTCCAGGCGCTTGGCATCAAGTCCCTCTCCGCCCTTCGGGCCATGCCGGGACCGGCACTGATGGAAGCCTGGCTTGACCATGTGGGCGCCAATCCGGAGGCGGGATGCGGCATCCACTGGGACGGCCACCTGATTGGCACGGGTATGCCGGAGCCGGATCACGAGCAGCACATCCCCCACATCCACCCCGGGGCGATTCTGGTGGGCGCCATGGCCGACGAATTCGCGTTGATTTCACGCGGCACGCCCATGCTCTCCCGCATGTGGCCGGACACGCTCGGCTGGGTGGAAGACGCATGTGTGGCGCGCGGCATCCCCGTTCATGTATACCATTTTGAGCGTAAGCTGCCTGGAGACGAGGCAGGCGCGTTCCATTCCGGTGAGCTCTGGTATGTCTTCGAAACGCTCACACACAGCTGGCGCCCGTTCGAGCCGGTGGACTACCGAATTTCCGAACAGGTCGCCGCGTATTGGACGAATTTCATCCGCACCGGGGACCCCAACGGCAGGGGGCTTCCCGAGTGGGAGCCCTACCGTCCGGATGCCGGCCGGGTGCTGCGCATCAATGGGACAATTGGGATGGGACAGGTGCCGGATTGAGGGCAGCCCGGAAAGGACAGCCATGACACAGAATCCCGATGCTTCAACCAAGGCGTCCGCAAACAACCGCGGACAGGAACAGTTCCCCTATTGGATGCCCCCGGAATGGGCGCGTCATGAACGGACCCTCGTAAGTTGGCCGGTACAGGACTCCATGTGCCAGCCGGCGGATTATGTGCGGGTGTGCGCGGGATACGCCGCCATGGTGGCGGCCATCGCCGAGTTCGAGCCGGTGACGGTGCTGGTGAATCCGAATCGGACACAGGAGGTGCGCGAACAGGTGCGGGTTGCGGCAGCGGCTGCCGACAGGCAGAATTTGTCCGAGAGCCAGATTCCCTGCAACAGCCAGCATCCGTCCAACAGGCAGACCCTGCCGGGCATCTCCCGCCATCCCGTCGACTTCCTGGAGATTCCGCACAACGATTCCTGGGTGCGCGACAACGGCCCCACGTTCGTCCGCACCCGTATGGGCGCGCTGGCCGGGATCAACTGGCGGTTCAATGCCTGGGGCGGGAAGTATGCGCCCTGGGATCTGGATGACGCCGTCGCCCCGGCGGTGCTCGCCGCTTTTGGCAGACTGCGGGTCGACGCACCGCTGGTGATGGAGGGCGGCTCGTTTCATACCGATGG
>JAEWSN010000225.1 GCA_023459915.1 Bacillota bacterium | reverse complement strand
GCGCGCTGTCCTGCCATGGCAATCCCGTCCATCCCCAGGCGGACATCGCCGCGAAATTCGACAAGGCATTCCACGACACCGTCCTCTTGGCCGAAAAGCTCGGCATCGAGACCATCGTCACCTTCTCGGGCTGCCCGGGCGACCACGCGGGCGCCAAGTACCCGAACTGGGTCACCTGCCCGTGGCCGGAAGATTTCCTGGCGGTTCTCGAATACCAGTGGAATGACGTCCTCATCCCCTACTGGAAAAAGGCCGCCGCCTTCGCCAAGGAGCACGGCGTGAAAAAAATTGCGCTGGAAATGCATCCCGGATTCTGCGTCTACAATCCGGATTCCCTCAAGAAGCTGCGTCTGGCCATCGGCGACATCATCGGCGCCAACTTCGATCCGTCGCATCTGTTCTGGCAGGGCATCGATCCGGTCCACGCCATCCGCGACCTCGGACCGGCCATCTACCATTTCCATGCCAAGGACACCGGCATCGACGAAATCAACTGCAAGGTCAACGGCGTACTCGACACGAAGCACTACGGCGACGAAATCAAGCGTTCCTGGGTGTTCCGGAGCGTCGGTTACGGGCATGACATGCAGACCTGGCGCGACATGATGAGCAACCTGCGCCTGGTCGGCTATGACGGCGCCATCTCCATCGAGCACGAGGACAGCCTCATGAGCGTCAACGAGGGCTTGCAGAAAGCCATCGCCTTCCTCAAGGACGCCATGATGTTCGAGGACCGCGGCGGCATGTGGTGGGCATAAGGTTCTGACTGCCACCAATCCCCGGCTTGTCCCGCGGGAAGGGCAGAACAGCAACAACAGGCATCCCTGTCCAACATCAAATTCATGAAAGGCACGCCGCGCCGGCTTCACAACAGCGTACGGCGTGCCTTTTCCATAGGAGGCATGAGATGAAAACGATCAATATCGGCATGGTCGGCTACAAGTTCATGGGCAAGGCCCACAGCAACGCCCTGCAGCGTCTGGGCATGTTCTTCCCCTCCGACGTGCGTGTCAACCTCAAGGCCCTGTGTGGCCGGGATGCCAAATGGGTTCGACAGGCCGCGGATCAATTCGGGTTCGAGGACATCGAAACCGATTGGGAGAAGCTCGTTGCCCGCAAGGACATCGATGTCATCGACATCACCGCGCCGAGCAATGTCCATCGCGAAATCGCCATCGCCGCTGCGAAAAACGGCAAGCACATCTTCTGCGAGAAGCCCCTGGCCCTGACGGTCACCGACGCGCGGGAAATTCTCGCGGCCGCGCAGGCGGCGGGCGTGAAGCACCAAATCGGGTTCAACTACCGGTTCGCCCCGGCCATCCTGCTGGCCAGACAGCTCATCGACGCGGGTCGCATCGGCCAAATCCACCACTTCCGGGCCTCCTACCTGCAGGACTGGATCATCGATCCCATGTTCCCGCTGGTCTGGCGGCTGGACAAGGAGGTTGCCGGTTCCGGCTCCCACGGCGATCTGGGCGCGCATCTCATCGACCTCGCCCACTTCCTGGTGGGCGACATGAACCGCGTCATCGGCATGAACAAAACCTTTGTCACGGAACGCCCGGAAGTGGGCGTGATGCAGGGGCTCACCGCCTCCTCCTCGGGCAACGCGGTGATGAAGCCGGTCACGGTGGATGACGCCACGCTGTTTCTCACCGAATTCCAAAATGGCGCGCTGGGTTCCTTTGAAGCCACCCGGTTTGCCGCCGGCCACAAGAATGACATGTCCTTCGAGATCAATGGCAGCAAGGGCAGCCTGCGGTTCTCGTTCGAACGCATGAACGAACTGCAGTTCCACGACGCGACCGACGACGCGCTCATCGGCGGATTCCGCACCATTCAGGCCTCGGAAGGCTGTCACCCCTACATGTCCGCCTGGTGGCCGGTGGGCCATGTCATCGGATACGAGCACACCTTTGTCCATGAATTCCATGAGTTCACCCAGGCTGTCGCCCATGACACCGCCACCGCACCGGACTTCACGGACGGCGTCAAGGCCTGTCAGGTGCTCGACGCCGTTGACAAGTCCATCGCCGAATCGCGCTGGATCACGGTCTCGGAGGTATAGCGAGAGCATGGACACACCTGCGCCCCGGGTGGAGCGGCATGAAAAGCCGGATTTCCCCATCAGCATCCACCATATCCGCAGTGAAGGGGGAAACGCGCTGGACATCCACTGCCACGGCGATTTGGAGATTCTGCGCATCGCCCGGGGCGAGGCTGTGTTCCGTATCGGCACGACATCCTATGCCGTCGCCGAAGGTGACATCCTGTTCGTCAACCCCTTCGAATTCCATTCGGCCACGGCGGAACCCGGCCAGACGGTGGCGTATGACGCCATCGTCTATGAGCGGCGCCTGCTGGAATCCATCACCCTGCACCCGGACTACCACCGATTCATCCGGCCATTGCTGGAGAACCGGCTCCAGTTTCCACATCAGCTGGAACGGGGCGCGCCCTCCTCCGCAAAAATCCGGCGGGTGGTGCACGACATTCTGGATGAGTACCAGGAAAAACGGCTCGGGCACGAATGGATGATTCGGACCCATCTGGAACAGCTGGTGGTGCTGCTGACACGTCTGGTGCCCCCACCGGCGGAACGTGCCGCGCCCTCCGCGCAGCAGCGGCTTGGACGCGATTTGGCCCCCCTGTTCGCCCAACTGGCCGAAAATCCGGCGCAGTCCATGTCCACGCGCGATGCCGCGGCCATCGCGCGGATGAGCCCATATCATTTTTGCCGTCAGTTCAAGGCTTTTTCGGGCATCACCTTCGTCAGCTTCCTGCATCTGTACCGGGTCAACGAGGCGGAACGGCTGTTGCGGGACACCTCGCTGACGATCACGGAGATCGCCGAACGGGTGGGGTTTGGCAATGTGCACTATTTTGACCGGGTCTTCCACACCCACAAGGGGCGAACCCCGGGCCAGGTGCGCAGGGAAGCGGCCCCTTCGGATCCCTGAGCCCTTGGGTCTTCGTCCCGGCAGATTACCGACGTCCCGACAGAATTCGGCACCCCATGCCATCCGCTCCCCTGCCGGGCGATGTCCTGTCATTTTCGCAACACCATCCGGCTGGGTTCCCGCTCGAAGCCAGCCTGCGCCAGCACCTGGCACAACCGCTCCGGCGGCATCTTCAGATCCGGCGCCGACAGATCCGTACGCACCCGCAGATGCCGGACCGAAGGCCAGAAGCGTTTCTCCCGGAAAGCCTGCACAAGGTGCCGCAACGCCCCGTCCAGCGCCCCGTCCGAAAGGGTGGTGCGCAGGCCCGTGCCCGTGCGGTCCAGCGTCAGCACGGGCACGCCGTCTCGCAGCACCACCACGGTCCCCGGAACCCGCGCAAAGGACAGCGCGCAGGCATCATGCGGCAGAACGCCGCCATAGGCAAGCGCCGGGTCGCATGCGGTCAGCACATGCCAAACGGGTCCCGGCGGCAACGAGGGCGTCAGCCCCTCCTGAAAAAACTGGATGCCGTCGAATCCGCCGTAGAACAAGCCGCGTCGCGCTTTCCCCGCAAACTCCAGATTCTTGAGCCAGTCGTAGGCTTCCATCCAGGGCAGGCCGGTTTCCATCCGGGAAACCTCCCGGCAGGCGATGCCCCAGCGCCGGAACCAATGTTGGAGCTGCTCGGCGGCCATTCCCGGCCGCACGGGCACAACGGCCTCCCACCTGCCCATTTCCATGCGTGCCGTCATCATGGCCAGCCGTTTGGCGAACCGGGAGGGATCCCGAATGCTGTCCCATTCCAGAAACAAACGGACCGGCGCGAACACGTCATTGGCCACCAGGCCCCGCAGCACCAGCAGATGCAGGGCTTGCAGCAGTACGGTCACCGGCAGCCCGCTCATGCTGGTCAGCTGATGGGTGAAGCAGGCTCCGCGGTCCACAAGCAGGGACCGCACCTGTTCCGCCTCCGGCGTGAGCGACGTCGCCTGAACCGGACTGTTTGCCTCCTCTTCCGGTTCCATGCCGGCCGGCGACGGAGAAAGCAGGGACTCCGCCGCGTAAAACGCGATGCGCAAGGCCTTGTTCCCTGCATCCGGATGGGCACGCCATGCCACACGACCCGTTGCACAGAGCTTGTCGAGCAACCCGGGATGATAGTTCGGCACACGGGCCGGCAACAGCACCTCCTCCCACCAGCTGGCGGGAAACGGCATGCCGCTGAACTGGGACAGCACGGACAGCAGCCGTTCCGCCCCCGTACCGGCGGTTGCCCGCATGTTCGGGCGGACTGCCCCGACCGCTGCCGGTCCATCCGGTTTGGCCGTTTCATTTGACGCGGCCGGCCCTGCCTGCGCCAGCACCTGCTGGTGCCCGGGCAGCCACGCCGCGTATTCGCTGGCCGGCGCGCTTTGCACCGCGGCGGTCTGCGACCGGATATCCTGCCTGCGCATCCGCTCCCACAAAATCCGATGGCACCAGCGTGACGCCTCCGCATCCTCGCCAAACCGGGCCTGCACCAAAAAACGGTCCCGTTCCAGCGTGACCAGCGCCTGTCGCGTGCTGTCCGGATCGAACCCGTAACGCGCCCGCACATCCGCTTCCGCAAACGGCCCCGAGAAACGGGCATGACGCCGCAACACCCTGGCAATGGCCTCTTCCCGAGTCCACAGGCCCGATGCCTGTCCGCCGGGCAAGGCGTCCCCCGCCGCGGCCATGTACAGGGCTTCCTCCTCGCGTGCAAACCAGCGGACACACGGCGTGGCCGTTCTGCGCACCCGTTCCTGCGCCAACAGGCTTTGCAGATGCGTCCACAACCGCTGCGACGCCGCATCCGTCGTGTCCGCCGGAATGTCCCACGCCAAATCCCCGTACATCAGCAGCAGCGCGTGCACCTCCTGTTCGGTTTGTGCTTGAAGAAACCGCGGGAAGGGGTCCTGATCGGCCACCACCCGCCGCACCGTTTCCGCATCCGGAACCGGCAGGGCAATCGGATCCTCCAGATGCAGCGCATCCATGCCCGACACCACCGGTTTGGTGATGCCGCCCGGATGCGGCGCCGCGGGCTCGTACACCAGATCCCCCTCGAACCGCAGCATCACCTCGGCCGCAAACGGGGAGGGGTACCAGGACTGCACCGGATGCACCGTGATCGTGCCGTCCTGCAGATCCCGAATCACCTGGGCGGTTCCGCGCAGATCGAACGCGTCCTCCATGCATTCACGCATGGTTTCCACCAGCAGGGGATGATCGGTGGAGCGGATGGCCTGCTCCAGGGCCTCCACGGATCGCAGCCGTTGGATCCACAGCGGCAGGCGGGCTCCGTGCTTGCGGGTGCCCATCATCAGCGCGCGATAGGCGTTGTACCGGAAGGTGATGGAAAAGCGCGAGGAGGACGGCAGGATGCGCAACAGGGTCTGCTCCACCTCGTCGGGAGAGAGCAGGGAGAAAAACGGCGGCACCTCATCGGGCACGCCATACAGATACAGCAGAATCAGCTCGTCGGTGTGGGTGGTGTAAACACGCAGCTTCAGCGTGTTCTCCATCACATGGCGCAGCAGCGTTTCCAGGGTGGCGTTCACCCTTCCCCCGAACAGCGCGTGCAAGATCACCGTCACGCCGGCCGCGCCATCGGCCACGGTTTCCATGACAATCTGCCGGTCGGTCGGCAGGACATCCGTCGCCTCGCGCTGATCCGACAGATACTGCAGGAGGTTGGCAATGCCCCGGTCGTCGAGCAGTCCCTCCTCCGCAAGCGCCTGGGGCAGTGTTCCGGCAAGCAGACGCGCCTCCATCTCCCGAACGAACTGCCCATACCGCAAGCCCTGCTCCAGGGGCATGCCCAACCCGTCGCCGCGCCAGAAGGGGGTCTCCGCGCCATGCGTGGATGCGGCCGGAGAAACCACCACGCGATCCCTGTCGATCCGCTCCATGCGCCATGGCGCGTTGCCCAGCATGAACACATCGCCCGGACGGGATTCGAACACATACTCCTCATCCAGCTCACCGAGCCGGGTGCCGCCATCGGCAAGCACCACCGGAAACAGCCCCCGGTCGGGAATGGTGCCGCCCGCGCTGATGGCGAGCATGCGGCTGTACGGAGTGCCCTCGAGGGTTCCCTTCACGCGGTCCCAGGCAATTCTGGGCTTGGCCGGGATGTCCTCGCGGTGTTCATCGTCGCCCGCCAGCATGGACAACACCCGCCGCAAGTCGCGCAGGCGCAGATCCTTGTACGAGGCGGCGTGACGCAGCAGGCCCATCAATGCCTCCTCGGACCATGAGGCCGTACAGCTCATGGACACGACATGCTGGGCCAGCACGTCCAGCGGTTCGCGCGGCAGGCGTGTGGCCTCGATGCGCCCGTTCAGCATTTCCCGGGACACATACAGGCTTTTGAACAGATCACCCCGCGTCTTGGGAATGACGCGCCCGCGGCTGACGGCGTCCAGCCGATGTCCCGCCCGCCCCAGCCGCTGCAGTCCCCCGGCGATGGTGATGGGGGCGCTGATTTGAATCATCAGGTCCACCTGTCCCACATCAATGCCGAGCTCCAGCGTCGCCGTCGCCACCATGCAGCGCAGGTCGCCTTCCTTGAACCGTTCCTCAATCTGCCGGCGCCGTTCCTTGGAAAGCGATCCATGGTGCGGCACACAGGTTTCCTCTCCCGTGACATCGTTGACGTTGGCCGCGATGCGTTCGGCGGTGGCCCGGTTGTTCACGAAAACAATGGTGGCGGTATGGGCCTTCACCAGCCTGGCCACCGTATCGTACACTTCCGGCCAGACACTGCCTGTTTCAAGGGAACGGAAATCCTCCACCGGCATTTCAATCCGGAGATCCTTCCATTTTTGCAGCACAGGAGCCACCAAGGTCACCGGGTTTGGCATTCCGGCGTCATTGTATCCGCCCAAAAACCGCGAGGCCACATCAACGGGCCGCACGGTGGCCGTCAGGCCGATGCGGACCAGCGCCGGGGGAGCCATGTGCGCCAGTCGCGCCAGGGACAGGGCAAGATGCGCGCCGCGCTTCGAGCCAAGCACCGCATGAATCTCGTCCACAATCACGGTTCTGACCGTGGTGAGCAATGCGGAGGCCTTGGGGGAGGTCAGCAGCAGATAGAGCGATTCCGGTGTGGTGATGAGGATGTGCGGCGGCTTCCGGAGCATGGCCTGCCGTTCGGACGACGGGGTGTCCCCGGTGCGGACCGCCTTGCGGATGACCGGGAACGGCATGTGCCAATCTTCGCAAATGGCGCGAATCTCGGACAACGGCTGCGCCAGATTCCGGTTGATGTCATTGTTCAACGCCTTGAGCGGCGACACATACAGCACCTGCAGTTCATCCGGCAGCGGCCCGTCCAGGCCTTCCCGGATCAGCTGGTCGAGCGCGACCAAAAAAGCGGCCAGGGTCTTGCCCGCGCCGGTGGGCGCGGTGACCAGCACACTGCGGCCCGCCGTGATATGCGGCCAGGCTTCCCGCTGGGGCGCCGAGGGCACGCCGATGCGGGTGCGAAACCAGTGTGCCACGGCCGGATGAAATCCCTCAAGTCCATCTGCAATTCGCATGCGGATACCTCCGGGGAAGCGGGTTCAATCATGGGGTCTGACCCCATCTGGCGTTTGCATGGGGTCTGACCCCATTACAAGCCAAAAATCGCGGTGGCGATGGATGCCATGACATTGATGACCGGCACGGAAACGGCGCCGATGATTTGGCCCACAATGCTTGCGTTTCCCGTGAGACGCGGCAGCACAATGACGATCAGCAGGAAGGCAAGCCCAATCCACCGTTCCATGGACGCGAGCTTGATCATCCATTTGTCCGGAAGAAAGGAGGAAAGCACCCGGGATCCGTCCAACGGCGGCACCGGCAGCATGTTGAAGATGGCCAGCAGGATGTTGATCTGCACCAGCATGCCCAGCAGGTCGAACGCGCTGTACAGCACCGTGGTGCCCCACCCGGCGCCTTCTGTGATGATGCCGGTCATGGTCAGCTTCGTGAGCAAGCCGATGACCATCATGGAAACAAAGGCCAGCAACAGGTTGGAGAACGGACCGGCCAGCGCGACCAGCAGCATGCCCAACCGCTTGTGCCTGAAATTGCGCGCGTCCACCGGCACAGGCTTTGCCCAGCCAAAATGGGCCACATACATCATCAGGGAACCCAGGGGATCCAGATGCCGGAACGGATTGAGGGACAGCCGGCCCTGATCCTTTGCCGTGTTGTCCCCAAACCGGTGCGCCACCCATGCATGGGCGAATTCGTGCAGCGGCAGGGCCAGCAGCAGAATGGCCGTGATGTACAACAGTTCAAATACCTTGTTCCTATCCATGTTATCCTTTCAGTGTGCCCTTGCTGTCAACCGTGTCATGGCAACCCCAGCCACGCCAGGAGCGGCCCGGCCAGGACGGCGACGCCGCACAGGGCTGCAAACAGGGCCGTGACAAACACCGCGCCCGCGGCCAAATCCTTGACCCGCCGCGCGGCTTCACTGCGCTCGCGGGTGATCATGTCCACCGCCCGTTCCACTGCCGTGTTGAACAGCTCCGCGGCCAGCACAATCCCGCAGGCCAGGGCCAGCAGGGCCCACCGCAGGGGATCGATCTCCAGCAGCACACCGGTCAGCATGACCACCACCACGGCCCCGATATGAACCCTGACATTCCGTTCCTCCCGGAACGCGTCCCTGATTCCGGCCAGGGCATTGGCAAAGCTTTCGCGCAAGCTGCGGTTCTTCATGGCCGTTCCTCCCCGCGCGCGAGCCCCAATGCCAAGAGGATCTCCTCCTGCAGGGCAAACATTTGCGCCGCCTCCGCCGCCGTCTCATGATCGAACCCCAACAGATGCAGCAGGCCATGCGCCAGCAGGAAGGCCAGCTCCCGTGCCTGTGTGTGGCCATAGGCCTGTGCCTGTTCCCTCATGCGTGGCATGCAGATGACGATGTCCCCCAGGAACACCCGGCCGGACGCCGGATCGAGATCCCCGGGCTGCAGCAATGGCGTCGCGCCCGCATATTGCAGGGTTGGGAAGCTCAACACGTCGGTTGTCGCGTCCTTCCCGCGGTGGGCCTTGTTCAGCTGGCGAATCCGCCGGTTTCCCACCAGCTGGACATGTGCCTGCGCGGGATGCGGAAACAGCTCCCGTTCCCCGCAAGCCTGTGCCACCCGTTCAAGCAGCACCCGGGTCTCCGCTGTCACCGGCAATGTGCGCTGGCGGTTCTCCACCGTCACCATCAATGCGGGGCCGCCCGCCGAATTGGCCATATGCGTGTTCTCCCTCTCCATGATGCCTCCCTCGCCTGCAGCCTCACGAATCCGTTTCGTCTGGGAATGTCACGGACTGGGAGGATGCCGTCGCATGCCCGCCGCCACTTTCCCCTGATGCCGGTGCCATCCCTTTCTCAGGGGACACTTTCGTCTCTTTCCCAGATGACGCTTCCGTCCCGTTCCCAGCGGACACTTCCGCCTTTTTTTCGAGTGACGTTTCCGGCGCGGAGGGCGTTTGCGTGACATTGTACAGCTGATTGTCGACCTCGGACAGCGGCGCCCGTTTCGCGATTTCCGGATACTCCGGCCGCTCGTGGAACGCGCCCCCCAGCACCTGCAGGAAGCTGTCCGCAATGAGGCTCAAATCGCGAAGGGTCAGGTCGCACCGGTCCAACTGGCCATCATCGAGCTTGTCCCGGATAATCTTGCGTACCAGCCCCTCGATTTTTCCGCGCGTCTTCTCCTGAAGCGAGCGGACCGCCGCCTCAATGGAATCGGCCAGCAGGACCACCGCGGATTCCCGGGAATCGGGTACAGGGCCCTCATACCGGAAGCTGGCGGGATCCACGGGGTTTTCCTTGTCGGCCTGCAGGGCCTTGTGGTAGAAATACGCCACCAGCGTGGTGCCGTGGTGCTGGCGGATGATGTCCCGGATGGCCTGGGGCAGCCGATACTTCTGCGCCAGTTCATCCCCGTCCCGTGGATGGGAGGTGATCACCAGGGTGGACAGATTGGGGGTGAGCCGTTCATGCGGGTTGTCCGCCAACTGGTTCTCCTTGAAGAAATTGGGCCGCTTGAGCTTGCCGATATCATGGAAATACGCGCCCACTCTTGCCAGCAGGGCGTTGCCGCCAATGGCCCGGATGGCGGCTTCCGCCAGGTTGCCCACCATCAGGCTGTGGTGATAGGTGCCGGGCGCCTCTATCAACAGGCGCTTGGTGAGGGGATGGTTGGGATCCGCCAGCTCGAGGAGCTTGAATGGCGTGATGACATTGAACACGCTCTCGAAAAACGGCAACAGCCCGATGGCCAGAATCATGGACAGGATGCCGTTGATGAATGCGAGACCGCACTCGTTGAACAGGCTCTCCAGTCCCTTTTTGTCCATCAGGCCCATCGCGCCCACCACCAACACGTTCACCAGTCCGATGAGCAGCCCCGACATGGACACGCGCCGCCGCTGGCTGGCCTGATGGGTCAGGAACGCGGCGATGGATCCGCCGACAAAGGACATCATGCCAAAGGTGGCATCTCCACCAAACAGCACCATGAACGCAAACGAGAGCACGGCATTGACGATGATCGCCGTTTCGAGCCCCGCCAGCATGGCCAGCAGCACCGGCGCCACAAAAATGGGCAGCAGCAGGGATGCGTACATCCCCAGAAACTCGCTGACCAGCCAGGCCATGACCGCCACCAGGATGACAACCAGGCTGGTCAGGGCCACCAGGTTGGGACTGGCGTACAGCGCCGGCTGGAACCGGTGGATGAACAGCACCGTCACGGCGGCCAGCGCCCCGACCAAAAGCAGCAGCGACAGCTGCAGCCCCATGTCCGTGCCGCCCTCGTCCTCAATGAAATTGAGTTCCTTGAGCACCTGCCATTTGTCGGCCGTCACCACATCATCCTTGTTCAGAATCCGCTCATCCTTGCTGATGACAACCGGATTCTCCTTTTGCCAGGTTTCCATGAACAACTGCTGCTGCGCCTCGGTCGCCTCCTGATCGATGCGGCTGTTCGGCTGCAGCACGCGTGTGAGCAACGCGTTCCCGATGACGGACCAGGGACGCTCGGACACGGCATCGGTCATCAGCTGCTGTCCCCGTGCCAACTCCATGCCCAGGTTCTGCTGGGTGATTTGCCCGCGGAACAACTCGGCCAGCACCCGATCCGTCAGCACCACCTTGAGGTGGGACAGCTGACGAAGTCCGTCCTCACTGGCCACCTCGGCCAGCTCCCCATCGGAAAGCTCCGTCAGCAGGCTTGAGTACAGGGTCAGGGACTCCGCCCGGAACAGCGCGGTGTGATATCCCTCGCCCGGTTCCTGCACCGCCTCGAGCTCCGCCCGTGTCCGAACCGCCAACGCGGTGTCCAGGAGCGACTCGCTCAAGGTGTGGGCGCGATTGAGCATGTCGATGTTGGCCCGGTCGTCCTCGATGATGACGGGGTCCAGGGCTTGTGCCCGTTCACGGGCCAGTTCCTCTGTGCGGATGACATTGACGATGTCACGCGGCGCGGTGATGTCGTACGCGGAAATGTCCCCGATGGACAATTTGTAACGCTCCGGCGTGGCGCCATGGAGCACCGCAAGAAAAACCGCCGCAATGGCCGCGGCAAAAAACAATCCGCGCCGAACCCCGCTGCGCCGGAACACCCGCTTGATCTTGCCGGTCTCCCGGTGCTTTTCTCCGGTGGCCGGCGATTTCTGTTGCTTGCCCTCCGCCGCGTGACCCGCCTTTTTCCCATCGCGCCCGCGCGCCAGCCGGCGCAGCACGCCTGACGGCTGCCGCGACTGGTTGTCGGTCGCGCCTGTTTCCGCTTCTGTGCGCCTACGCATCGGCAGTTCCCCCTCCCCTGTGTCCGTGGTGGGCTTCACGGGCCTTGTCATCCCGCTCGTATGCCTGGATGATTCGCTGCACCAGCTCATGCCGCACCACATCCTTCGCGGACAGGTGGACAAAGGAGATGCCCTCCACGCCGCGCAGGATGCGCCGCGCCTCGAGCAGTCCGGAGCGGGTGCTGCCGGGAAGATCGATCTGGGTCACATCCCCGGTGACAATGGTTCTGGAGCCGACCCCGATGCGGGTGAGAAACATTTTCATCTGCTCCGGGGTGGTATTCTGGGCCTCGTCGAGAATGATGAACGCCTCGTCGAGTGTGCGCCCGCGCATGTAGGCCAGCGGCGCGACTTCGATGATGCCGCGCTCGAGATGGGTCTGGTACGTCTCCGGGCCCATGATGTGGTACAGGGCATCGTAAAGCGGACGGAGGTACGGATCCACCTTGTTCTGCAGATCGCCGGGAAGAAACCCGAGCCGTTCGCCAGCCTCCACAGCCGGCCGGGTGAGAATGATGCGCGACACCTGCTTCTCCCGGAACGCCTTGACCGCCATGGCAACCGCCAGAAATGTCTTGCCGGTTCCAGCCGGCCCGATGCCGAACACAATGGGATTGCGCCGAATTTCCTCGACATAGTGCTTCTGCCCGAAGGTTTTGCACTTCACCGGCTTCCCGCGGTAGGTGACACACACCAGGTCGGAGGGAAGCGCACCGGCGTGAAGGCTTTCCGGATCGGCCGCCAGATTGATGAAGTAGCGGACCTGCTGCTCGGTCACAGGATCTCCCGCGCGCGCGGTGTCCACCAGCCGGCCCAACACATCCGCGGCAATGTCCGCGCTGCTCTCGAAGCCGGTGACACGCATTTCCCCGTTCCGTGCCAGGATTTTGACGTTGCACTGGTTCTCGATCATCCGCAGATGCGCGTCCGCCATGCCAAACACGTTCATGGCCTGTTCCATATCATCAAGCGCAATCAGGCGCTCCACCACAGTTTCCATCGCTTCTCCCATGGGTTCTGCCGGTGGGGTCAGACCCCACCGTGGGGCCTGACACCACCGGCAGACCTCGATTCCCCTTCAGTCCACCGGTGTCATCAGGTTGGTGCGAAGCACCGTTCCGTCGTCCCGCACCGCAGGGACGATGATGTCTTCCGAAGGCGTCACGGTGACCTTGAAATTGTACAGATTGAATTTTTCCACGATGCCGCCAAGCAGTCGCAGGGAGTTCTCCATTTTCTGCGGATCCCCAATGGCCTTGACCAGATAGGGAGTGACCAGTTGGCGCCCGTTGACCATGAGGTAGCGGCCGGCCTTCCGGATTTCCGTGGTGGCCACAATCCGTTCATCGTTGATGGCCATGGCCTGCACGTCGGAGGCACGCAGCTCATTGATGAGCTCGAGCATGTGCCGGTCCTCGATGACCCGATCGCCCTCCGCGTCGAGTTCTATCAGCAACCCGGTGCCGCGGACAGTCTCCAGGCCCGCGATGACGCGCGCCGCCCTCACCTCTTCCCGCAGCTGTGCCATGGTGTTCTGGTCCACACGCTCCTCCGAGTCGAATGCCTCAAGCTCCGCCTGCAGCGCCTCGATGCGCAGCTGCAGCTGCTCGTTGTTGGCGCGCTCCTGCAGGATATCCTCCACCAGTTCGGAAACATTCTTCTTTTCGAAGGAGGCGATTTGCTGGTTGGCCTTCACACTGCTGAACTGCCAGGCCACCAGGGTGCCCATGATGAGGCAAACAATGGTCAGGGCGACCACTTTTCCCGTTTTCATTGCACCACCACCTCCAGTCCTGTCATGAGATCTGTCAACTCGCCATACACCCGATGCTTTTCGATGACGAGCTCCGGTTCAATCCGGATTTCCACCCGGATGTCGTACAGCCGCAGGATGTTCACGGCCTCACTGGTTTCCATCGCCTGGTACAGCACCTGCGGATCCCCGATGGCCTTGAATTCGAAGGGGACGGGATACCGGCTGTTGTTGATGAGGATGGTGGGCCCGGCACACACGGTCTTGGTCATGCCCAGCACCCGCTCCCCGTTGATGGAAATGGCTTCCGCCCCTGCCTTGCGCAGTTCGTTGAGCAAGGTGAAGACATCTGAGTCGTGGATGATGTAGTCCTCGATGGCGAAGTCTCCCGCGACCGCCGCGTCATTGAGTGTCATGGAGATGCCGCTGCCGCGCACGTTGGACAATCCCGCGCGGAACAATGTATGGTTTCGCTGCGCCAGCAGCTCGCGGAACGCCTCGTCGCCCTGGCGCTCCCCAAGGCCGCGCAACTGCTGCGCATAATCGGCTTCCAGTTGCGCCAGCGTGTCACGCAGCGCCTGGCCGGTGGCACGCTCGGCTTCGAGCGTCTGTGCCAGTTCCCGCGCCGTGGGACCGTTGTTGGCCTGCCCGTCGGTCACGGTCCGGAACTGCATCACCAGAACGATTCCGAACAGCATCAGCAACGCAAAAAGCAGTGCGCCATTGTGTTTCATCTCTTTTCCCTTTGGCTGTCACCCGATTTCCACAATGGACAGCCGCTTGTTTGACAGCAAATCAACAAATCCGTTCGTCGTCTGAACCACAGGCCGTGAAAAGTCCTGCCTGTTCATGAATATCACTTCGCCTGGGGCGCCGTCTGACAGAACCACCCGCCGGCCGACATAATAATGCGTGATGTTGGTCAGGAACACATCGAGCACAATGGGATCCAGACGCCCGAAGCTGCCGTGCTGCATCAGCTCGAACACCTTGAACACCGGCTCATGCTTGCGGTAGACCCGGTTGGCCGTCATGGCGTCGAACACGTCCACGATGGCCAGAATTTTTGCGTACACGCCCAACTTGTCCGCACGGATGCCCAACGGATATCCCGTGCCGTCCTCACGCTCATGGTGCGTCAGCACCGCCATCGCTATCTCCGGCGCCACCTGCTCGGACAGCCGCACCAGCTGGTATCCGTATTCCGCGTGCCGCTTCATTTCCTGCAGCTCCTCCGGTGCGAGCGGGCCGGGCTTGTTGAGAATGGAAAGCGGCACCCGGCTTTTGCCGACATCGTGAAGCAGCCCCGCACGGACCAGCCCGGGCAGCTGGGAGGGCGGCATGCGCATCCATTTCCCCAGCATCATGGCCAGCATGGACACGTTGACACAATGATGGTAGGTGTATTCGTCCACGGTCCGGACCTGCATGACGCAGTCCACGATGTGGGCCGCGTCGTGCTGCCGGTTGAGCACGGACGCAACGATGGCGTCCGTCTTTTCCGGTTCGAGCAGGCCGCCGGAGGATATCTGCAGGAACATGTCCTTGAAGCTGTCGGTGTCCTTTGCGTACTCGTACTCGAACACTTCCGTTTTCGTCCGGGGCACCCATTCACGCTGCTGGGCCAGCCCAAAATCGACCACTTCGTCCGTGTAGACCAGCAGGTGTGGAATCCCCATGGACGCAAGCCGCTTGATGAGCGGCTCCTCAAGTGGCGTATCCTGCCAGGCCACAACGGCGCCGTAGCTGTTCATCACCGGTTCGGCAATGACCATTCCCGGTTGGAGTGCCTCAATGGCCATTTTGATCTTGTTCCGCTTTCCCTTTTGTTCGTTCGGCAGTGTCCCCGCCTCCTCCGTTGCTGCCGGCATGCCGCCGGACAGGGATTTGGAATATTATATCATATTCATTCCGCCGCGTCGCCCGCGCACAACCGCAACAGGTCCTCCAGCGACAGGATTGGGATTTGCAGCGCCTGTGCCTTCTCCAGCTTGCCGCCCGCCTCCTCGCCCGCAACGACATAGTCCGTGCGTTTCGAGACGCTGCCGGACACCTTGCCGCCGGCCGCCTCTATCCGCGCGGTTGCCTCCGCGCGGCTCATGCCCGGCAGCGTGCCGGTCAGCACCAGCGTCTTGCCGGCCAATGTGCCACCGGTCTGCTTCTGCGCGACAGGGTCCGCCCACCGCAGGCCTTCTGCCCGCAGCCGGTTGAGGGTTTGGACCATCTGTTCCTGGCGCAGTGTCTGGTGCAGGCTCTCGGCCATCCGCGGCCCAAAATCCGGCAGGGCCTGAATCTGCTCAACCGAAAGGGTCCGGATGGTTTCAAGATCCCCAACCTCGGCTGCCAGCACCCTGGCCGCGCGAACGCCGACATGCCGGATGCCCAGACCGAACAGCAGTCTGGCCACACTGTTGTCCCGGGACGCGTCGATGGCATCGAGCAATTTGTCCGCGGACCGTTCCCCCCAGCCCTCCAGCGTCACCAGGCGGTCGCGGCTGCCGCGCAGCTCGTACAGATCCGCAATGCCGGTCACGAGGCCCTCGGCCAGGAGCTGTTCCACCAGCGCGGGGCCCAGCCCCTCGATGTTCATGGCATCCCGGGAGGCGAAATGGACCAGGCTGCGGAACAGACGGGCGGGGCAGGCGATGCCGGAACACCGCAGCGCGGAACCGTTCTCCTCCCGATACGCGGGCGCGCCGCACACCGGACAGGTCTGCGGCATCTCGTACGGCACGGCCTCCGGAGGCCGCATCTGGGGCACCACCGACACAACCTCGGGAATGATGTCCCCGGCCTTGCGCACCCAGACGGTATCCCCGATGCGGATATCCTTTTCGCGGATGACGTCGCCATTGTGCAGGGTGGCGCGGGATACGGTGGAACCGGCGATCTGCACCGGGTCCAGCACCGCGTTCGGTGTCAGGACACCCGTTCTGCCCACGGCGATGCTGATGTCGCGAAGCCGCGTCTGCCGCATTTCCGCGGGATACTTGTAGGCGATGGCCCACCGCGGGGCGCGGCTGGTGGAGCCGAGGGCTTCCCGCAGCGAAAACGGGTCCACCTTGACCACCGCGCCGTCGATCTCATAGGCAAGCGCGCCGCGTTCCGCGCCGATATCGGCGATGGCCGCGAGCACCTGTTCATCCCGATCGCAAACCGTCCAGCCCGGACTGGCCCTGAATCCCAGCTCCGCCAGCCATTCCAGGGACGCGGCATGGGTCTGGGGAGGCACATGTCCCGCGGCGGGCGTAAGCTGCTGGATGTTGAACACGATGATGTTGAGCCTGCGTTTGGCCGTCACGGCCGAATCCAGTTGCCGCAGGGATCCGGCCGCCGCGTTGCGCGGGTTGGCAAACGGTTTTTCCCCAAAGGCCTCCTGATGCTCATTCAGCGCCAGAAAATCCTCCCGGGACATGTAGATTTCGCCGCGCACTTCCAAAAAAGCGGGCGGCGCGGTGCCCGCCAACGGGCTGCCCGGCACCGGAATGCGCAGCGGCAGCCCTTGCACGGTCCGCAGGTTCGCGGTCACATCCTCGCCCACATCGCCGTCGCCGCGGGTGGATCCCCTTACAAACAGGCCGTCCTGGTATTCAAGGGAGACGGACAGGCCATCCACCTTGCGCTCCACCACATACCGGGGCTGGGCGGATGTCGATTCCGCCACGCGCGCGAGAAACGCGGACACCTCTTCTTCGCTGAACACATCCGTGAGGCTTTCCATCCGCACCGCATGCGTCACCTTGCCAAAATCGGAGGACGGCGTCCCGCCCACACGCCGGGTGGGCGAGTCCGAACCCGCGAGTTCGGGATGCTTCTGCTCCAGGACACGCAATTCACGCATCAGTGCGTCATATTCCGCGTCGCTGATTTCCGGCGCGTCCATGACGTGATACAGCCAGGCATGCCGTCCCAAGATTTCCTGCAGCTGTTGCAGCCGTTCCGTTTCAGTCATCGCCCACCTCCGTTGCGCCGGATCCGTCCGCCTCCACCGGGTCCGCCGGGCCTTCCCCCGCAAGATTCGCCGTGCCGGCATCCGGGGCGGACATCCCGTTCTCCACTGCCGCTGCCGGTGACGGCGTGGGGAGTGGCAGGCGTTTCAACACCCGCCGTGTTCCCTTGTAGGTCTGGGGATCCAGCAGGGCGACGGCCTCCGCGGCGCCCTGCGCGATGCCCTCGGCCACCTGCTGCCGATAGGCATCCGAGCGCAGCCGCG
>JAEWSN010000224.1 GCA_023459915.1 Bacillota bacterium | reverse complement strand
GGGTCGTGTGGATGTGGCGGGATACTATAAAAAACTGCCGCGTTATTTCGTGGAGGAAAAGGACAACAGCCGGGTGCTGATATTGCAGCTGATCATGACCATGGGCCTGATGTGCCTGCCGTTCGTGATCCTGTTTGCGGGGGAGCACACCGGGCTGACCGCCAACATCTCAGCCACCCTCGTGCTGGTGCAGACCATCGGCATGCCCATTGGCGGATGGATGTGGGGACAAGTCTGTGATCGCGTCTCGGTCACCGCCGGGTTGAAGCTTGCAGCGGCAAACGTGCTGCTGGTGGCCGCGCTGCCGCTGCTGGTGATGCTGCTGGCCGGGAGCAGCCCGCTGCTGCTCTCCGGACTGATGGTGCTGACAATGCTGTTGGGCGGCATCAGCGGCGGCATCTGGACCATGAGCTTCCTGTATACGGTTCAGTCGGTGCGACCGGCATCCCGCCCCGCCTGCATGGTGCTGGCGAGCGTGGTGGGCCTCCCGGCTTCCTTCTCCAGTACGTTGGCCGGCTTCATCGCCCAGCGGTTTGGCTACGCGCCGCTGTTCCTGGTTTGTATGGGGCTGGCGGCCTTCTCCCTGGCCATCGCGTTTACCGTACGCCCGGTGCCTGTGGTGGTGGCGGAACGGCGCCTGCTCGAACAGGCCGCGGAAGCAAACGCAAACAGCGCGCATCCGGCATGACGCGCGCTGTTTGACAGTATTGCGGTGGCGGTAAAATATCCGAAACGGTCAAAACTCCGGCCGTTGTGAGAGCGTGATTCAGAATGAAATTGTTTTTGACATTCAACGGCCGGAGCAATATTCACGGGATATCCGGCGAGACAGGCTCACCTACCGGGTCCGGACTGCCTGTCCGGCGCGAACCGGTTGTTTGATCGTGTGCGTCACTTCAGGAACAACTCAATCACTGGCACCAGACAGTTCGGCTTCACCGGGGGGAGTTCCAGCACCAGCAGATCGTCTGCCTTGGCGGCGCCCTCGCTGAAATGGTTCACTTTTCCCTCGGTGAACAGCACTTCGCTACCGTCGTGCAGGAATTGGGCGTAGTCCACCTTGCCGGCCAGACCCTTGAGCTGCAGGTGCGCAAAGGGATAGGCATACAGGTGCAGGTACAGCCGCCGACCGTCCACGCTTTGCGTGAAGCGGCAATCCTGCGGCAGGCATGGCAGGTATTCGGGCTCGGCCATGGTGCAGTTGTAGACGGATCGGCTGCAAACCCTCATCCAGTCGGCATATACCTTGAGCGCGGCCTCCGCGCGGGCATCGAGGTATCCTCTGGCCGTGGGGCCCACATTCATCAGCAGGTTGCCTCCGAGCGCCACCGTGTTGACCAGCATGCGGATGAGCATCTCCGGTGATTTCCAGGTCTGCTCGTCCCGGTGGTAACCCCAGGAGCCGGAGAAGG
Organism: Bacillota bacterium; assembly: GCA_023459915.1. GTDB lineage: Bacteria > Bacillota > Clostridia > DSM-8532 > DSM-8532 > JAEWSN01. The sequence goes on along the minus strand of JAEWSN010000224.1, from coordinate 4,988 downwards.
TCTGACAGGCTTCCCAGGTCACCAGCTCCCCGCTTTCCGCATGTCGGATCCATTCCAGCGGCTGATATTGCTCCGGGGTCCACAGATCCTGCTCCAGTTCCGTGCGGTTGTCGATGATGATGCCCGGCTGAAGCTCCCGCGCAATCCGGATCAGGGTTTCGGCTTCCCAGTCGTCCTTGCCCTTGCCCTTCATCCAGGCGCGTTCCCCCGTGCCGTTGTTGGTGGGGTAAGAGAAATCGAACCACAGGATGTCGATCTTTCCGTAACTCGTCAGCAACTCCTTCACCTGGTTGCGCATGTAGGCGGCATAGTTGCGGATGTCCCGGCCTTCATTCTGCGCCTTTGCGTCCGGATCGTCCCGGCGGGGGTGCAGCATGTCGATGGGGAAATCCGGGTGATGCCAGTCGATGAGGGAATAGTAAAAGCCAATCCGCAGGCCTTCGGCGCGGAACGCGTCGACATACTCCCTGACCAGATCGCGGCCGGCGGGGGTGTTCGTGCACTTGTAGTCCGTGTGTTGGGTGTCGAACATGCAGAACCCTTCATGATGCTTCGTGGTCAGCACGGCGTATTTCATGCCGGCCGCCTTCGCCTGGCGGGCCCATTCACGCGGATCGTACAAATCCGGATTGAAATGCTTGAAATACAGATCGTATTTGGCCTCGGGAATCCGCTCGTTGGTTTTGACCCATTCATGACGGGCGGGCATGGCATACAGCCCCCAGTGGATGAACATTCCGAAACGGCTCTGGGTGAACCAGGCGGTATCTCCCGGTGTGTTGCGTGTGACATAGGTACTCATGACGTGACTCCTTTCCTATCGACGCTGTCTGTTGAGCACAGTATACTGGAAAGGATCTTTTGATGGTATGGAAGAAGCAGCGTCAAATATGGAGAAAACGTCATGAACATTCAACAAAACCCACCTCTGGTGGCGGTGGCATCGAGTTATCACCTCGACATTGTGGACAGTGGCCTGGCCGATGTGTCCACCGACTGGCAAATGCGGCATGTCAGCTCTCCCTATACACGCTTATATGTGATATACGGCGGAGGGGGACGCATTCACCATCATGGGCGGGACATCCTTCTCAAAGAGGGTTGCGCGTATCTCATCCCCGCGCAGTTGTTGTTCGACTACGCCTGTGACAACAGCATGACGCAGCTGTATTTCCATCTGAACCTGTATGCTGCGGATGGCCACGACATGCTGATGCAGTTGCATGACAGTGGGGAACTGACGATGACGGCAGCGGAACGCAGTGCCCTGTTGTCCGCCTGGCGCGGCGATACCATCGGCGACGCGCTTCAACTGATGCAGCAGGTGCAAGCCCTGATTGCGCGGTTCGTGGCCACCTCCCCGTTGGGCCGCCAGGGGGTGATGCCCACCAGCCCGTTTTTGCAGCGGGTGTATGCACTGGCGAGGCAGCCCGGCGACGCAAGAAACACGGTGAACAGCATGGCAGGGAGGTTGTCCATGTCGCCGAGCACGCTGGCCAAGCGCTTCAAGGCGGAGACCGGCACCACGCTGGGCCGGTACCTGGATGGCTTGCTGCTGCAGAAGGCACAGCAAAAACTGCTCTCTACGGATGAACCGATTGGGCGCATTGCGGAGGCCCTGGGGTTTTGCGATCAGTTCTATTTCTCCCGCTATTTCAAGCAGCGCCGGCAGGAAACGCCCAGCCGGTACCGACAACGGTTGCAGTACCGGCTGTAGGCGGCAGTGGCAACGGTTGCGACAGTGGCCGCAGACGACAGGCAGCGTCCGAATTGGATGCAATGAACGCCATGCAGTCTGTTCACGGGTCGGATTGCCCGTGTCAGATTGATTTGGCTTGCACTTCCGCCTTGTAGTCCTTGTCGAAGGACTCTTTTTCCCAGGAAATGTAGACATCGGTTTCCCAGTGCCAGCGCGGGGTTTGGCAGACGGTTTCATAGCCGATGCGGCTGTAGAATGGCTGGTCGCCGCCCAGCATGCCGGTGCAGTCGGGAAACAGGCGCATCACGCGGTTGGAGAGCTCGTGCAGCAACGTGGTGCCCAATCCCTTGCGTCGTTCCCACCAGACAACGGCCAGCGGTTCCAGCTCGCAATAGGGCATGCGTCCATCGTGCCAGATGATGGCCATGGCTACGGGCAGACCCTGCGGATCGAGCACGCACAGTTCCAGATTGCTCCGATAGTGCTTCATGGTCCGAAGCTCGGAAAAGGCCTCTGCGCCGTGTTCGCATGGCGTTCCCTCGCCACCGTATCCAAACGAATGCCGGTGGACGTTGGACAGGAAGAAGGGAGGCGTTTGGGTTCCGTCCGCAAAGGAATAACCGTCGGGCAGACACACCTCAAAAGGCGCTTTCGGAAAGGGGAGGATGAGGTGTTTGTCTGTGTTTTCCTCCCTGGCAAAGCCGTAGGCGACAAGCATGTCGGCCAGTGCCTTGTTCCATGCGGGAACCGGAATGGTGGCGCTGCGGGTGCGCCTGTTCTCGTGGATGCATGCGCCATAGGTTTTGGCGAACTTGATCATCTCCGACAGCAAGTGTTTGTCCTGGGCGCATGCCTGATTTTTGAACAGGAAGAACTGCTCGCCATCGTAATTGCCCTCATTGATGACACAGGCGACCGGGATGTCGTGTTCCAGCAGCACACCGACCGTATGCCGCCACGCGTTGTGGTTGCCGGTGAATGCCGGATGCAGGCCCCGGCAGAATTCGTGCCGGCTGAGGTTCCAGACCGGATGCTCCCACTGGTAGGCTTCCAGAACCATCTGTTCAATGGCATCGAAATCCGTGTCCTGATAGAATCTGCAGGTGTAGGCCATCATGAGCTCCTTTCGGGCGGGAGGCGCTTGCCGTGGTTGGGGTCAGACCCCATTCTATCGCAAACGGACAAGGTGTCGATACCTCCCGAATGCTACATAAGAGAAGTTGCCGTATGGAAATTGGACCTTATGGATGTTTGACAAGAAAACGGTTTCACGATACGCTGAGCGCGTTCCTCCGCAGAGGAACTGCCCGTATGAGCCCGCCCATCTCCGGATGTGTCCGGGGAAACCCATGGTACGGCGAAAGCCGGGGAGCAGCGATATGAAAACAACACTCGATGCCAGCAAGGACAAGCTTCTCATCAATGGAAAACCTGTGTATGCGGAGATTGCCGGCGTGAACCCCGCGTCATTGGGGTTGTTGTGGAATCAGCGCATGATCCAGGGTGTCTTTGACGACAAGACGGATCGAACCCGGTTCAATCTCTTCGGCCGCACGTTTGATGCGGATGCCAATACGGACAACCTCATCGCGGCGCTGCCCGCCTGGCACGCGTATGGGCTGCGGGCCATCACGGTGGGGTTCCAGGGCGGCTGGCCCGTGAACTGTGTGGATGTCCGGACCATCGACAACAATCCATTCGGGGAGGACGGGTTGCGGCTGGACCCGCAATACGCCGCACGCATGGACCGTGTCATCCGGGCCGCGGACGCACTGGGGATGGTTGTGATTGTGTGCGTGCTCTACTGGGCGCAGAGTCTTCGGCTCAGGGACGGCCGCGCGGTGGCCGGCGCCGTGAAAACGGCCGCCGCGTTTCTTCGCGAGAACCGGTACACAAATGTCATCATTGAAGTGGCCAATGAATACAACATTGCGCCGTTTGCGGGGCACCCGCTGGTTCATCAGCCCGAAGGCATGGCGTGTCTCATCGACATGGCCCGGGAGCATTCCGGCGGGATGCCGGTCGGTTCCAGCGGCGGTGGCGGCATGGCCGATCCCGAGGTGGTTGCCGCCAGCGACATCGTGCTGGTGCACGGCAACGGCCTCACACGGGGAGAATATGGTGATTTCATCCGCAAGGTGCGGCAGTGGGCACCGGACAAGCCGATTGTCTGCAATGAGGATTCGCCGTGCGTCACCCGTGTGGATGTGGCACTGGAGACAGGGACCTCGTGGGGGTATTACAACAATTACACCAAGCAGATTCCCCCGGCGGATCACGGGGTCACTCCCGGAGAGGACCTGTTCTTTGCGCGTCGGATGGCGCGGGCAGTCGGTATTTCCGTACCGGCGCTGCCGCGGCAGGATCAGTTTGTGCTGCAGGGATTGGAGCCCGAGACCTCGTTCCATGGCATGCGGGCCATCCGGCTCGCGGCGGAACGTCCGGAAGCAGTGGATCATGTGACCTTTTCGTGCGACGGGAAGCCGTTGTATACTGCATGGGACGAACCTTTTTTCTGCTGGCGGGAGAGTACATGGCTGGCACACTCCTGGACGGTGGATGACGCCATGCGCAACTGGAAGGCGGAAATCCATTTGGTGGACGGCACAGTGCTGGAGCGGGAAGTGGTGTTGTAAGGCGCCGGAAAGAAATCACCTGGTCTTTTTCCGAAAAGAATGGCAGGTTTGGCCATTGTTTTCGGAAATTCATAGAGCAGGTTGTTTCTTTCCAAGTCCTAAGCGCTGAACATCGATGTGCCGGGGCAATGCAATGCAAGCGGCAGCGAATCGATGCAGCGGTTGCATGGCAGACAGTGAGGGAATATGGAAGGCTTTGCGCAGTTTTTTCAGCTTGAACCGGCACAATGGGTGCTCATCATCGTGGCCGGCTTTGTGGTCGGCTTCTCCAAGACGGGGATCAGCGGGTTCACCATGCTGGTCATTCCCATTTTGGCCACCGTGTTCGGCGGCCGGGATTCCACCGGCATCATGCTGCCCATGCTCATCATCGGGGATGTGTTTGCGGTGGTATACTACCAGCGCCACGCCCGGTGGAAGGATATCGCGCGGCTGCTGCCCTGGGCGGTCGCGGGTATTTTGGCGGCACTGTTTGTGGGACATGTGGTCAACGATCGCACCTTCAAGCTGCTCATCGCGATCATTGTCCTGATTTGCCTGGTGTTGCTCATCCGCTCCGAGCTCAAGGGCGAAACGGAGTCGAAAATCACCAAACAGCCCTGGTTTGCCCCGAGTACCGGCGTTGCCAGCGGGTTTGCCACGATGATCGGCAA
>JAEWSN010000223.1 GCA_023459915.1 Bacillota bacterium | reverse complement strand
CGCCTATCCGTGTCAATGTGACGGTTCTGAAGGATGATCCGACGGCCGCAGGCAGCTTTGGCGGTGTGTTCCTTGGTTCGGGCCGCGGTGTGGAGTGGACGGCAGACAACTGATGAGGAGGATGCTCTGATGAAGCACAACTTATTTCGCATGACAAGTCTAGTTCTGGTTGTCTTGCTGATCATCGGCGCAATGGGCATCACAGCCCTTGCTGTGGAGACCCGGCAGGTCACCGTGCTGGAGGCGGCGTATGCTTCCGGTCAAATCACGGTTTCCGGGCAGACCACGCCGGACGTGCTGGCTGTCGCCGTGATGGTCTATGACCGGGACGGCACCACCCTGCTGCGGCTGGAAACCTTCGGGGTGGCGGATGGCGCGTTTTCGGCGGTCATCGCGTTGTCCCTGTCCTCCGGCACCTACACGGTCAAGGCGGCGGATTATGATGGTGGCGCCTATGCCGCCACCACGTTCCGGGTTGCCTCCTCCAGTTCCTCCAGTGATGCCGCCACGCCGACGCCCACACCCACACCGGTGCCACAGGTATCTCTCGCGGGAACCGGCACCAGCGTGGCGGTGACGGCGGAGGTGACCGGCAACACGGCAACCCTTTCCATGGAACCGGCAGCCGTCACACAGGCACTGGGAGCGGGGAATACCGCCACACTTTCTCTGGATGTCCGCTCGCTTGGCGCGGAGGTACAGCGTGTGTCCCTTTCAGGGGAGGTTGCATCTCTGCTTGCCGAAAGCGTTGAACCGGGGTCGGCCGAGGGCGTGGCGCTGGAAATCACCTTCACGGATGCCTCCGTCCGGTTCGATGCCGGCGCGCTGGACACCATGGCGGAAAATATTGAGGCAGGCGATCGTCTGGAAATCAATGTGGCGAAGGTGCCGGTGGACACGCTGCCCGCGGCACAGCAAAACCTTGTGCCTCAGGACGCAATAGTGCTGGATCTGTCGGTGATCATCACGAATGTGGCCTCCGGGAAATCCCGGGAAGTCCATGAATTTGCCGGCGAAGTCACCGTCCGGGTACCGTATGTGCCGGCGGAGGGGGAGGATCCCGACAATGTGGCGCTGTACTACATTGACGCGGCCGGTGTTGTCACGAAGCTGGATTGTGCTTACAATGCAGAAACCGGACAACTGGAATTCACCACCAACCATTTTTCACGCTATACGCTGATCCGTGAGTATGTGGCCGCTTTTTCGGATGTGAAACTGGGGGACTGGTTCTATCCGGCCATGAACGGGGCTGTCCGGGAGGGCCTGTTGAAGGGGACCACCGCGACCACCCTTTCGCCGGAAGCCCTGACCAACCGGGCCATGCTGGTGACGGTGCTGTACCGCCGTGAGGGAAGCCCTGCGGCCACAGTCATGTCTTCGGCCATGTTCCGGGATGTCGCCGCGCAGGCCTGGTATGCGGACGCGGTGGCTTGGGCCGCAGGCAACAAGCTGGTGGTTGGATACGGGGATGGCCGCTTTGGCCCGCAGGATGTGCTGACCCGGGAACAGCTGGCGACCATTTTGTATCGATATGCGCAAATGAAAGGTACCTCCACGCTGGTGACGCCGCTGCCGGACCGGTATCGCGACGTTGACCGCATTGCGCCCTACGCCGCCACCGCCATGCAATGGGCGGTATCCAACGGTGTGCTGACAGGCGTTTCCGCAGACAGCCTGCTGCCGAAGGGACAGGCGACACGCGCGCAGCTCGCGGCGGTGGTGATGCGTTTGGCGGAGTGAGCCCGGGCAACCCTGTTGGGTGGTCGGCCGGGAATGGCAAGGATGATGGGCACGCGGAGATGCCGGTGGGAGGGGCGTCTCCACGTGCCTTTTTGCGCAAAAATTGAGGCATGCTCCGCAAGGTTTGCCTATCTTTCCCCTTGTCCGGGTCTATAATGGAAATAGAGGCGGAAACGATTCCTGGGACATGGATTCGCAGATGACGGTCTTGTCACAGGGGGGTTCCCGCAGCCGGACCACCGATTGTCCGGTCAACACACAGCGAGGGAAAGAGGAGAGTCATCATGGCTGGAAAAGCAAAGAAAGAGACATTCGAAAGCACCCTGGCCCATGTCAGCACCGGTTCCAACCCATCCGATCTGCGCATCACGGACATGCGGTTCGTGGACATCGTCGGCGCACCCATGCACTGCACGCTGATGAAGCTGTACACCAATCAGGGACTGGTTGGCTACGGCGAGGTGCGCGACGGCGCGTCCAAGCGGTATGCCCTGATGCTCAAGCGCATCCTGTTGGGCGAAAATCCCTGCAACATCGACAAAATCTTCCGCCGCATCAAGCAGTTCGGTTTCACGGCCCGTCAGGCCGGCGGTGTCTGCGCCGTGGAGATCGCGCTCTGGGATTTGGCCGGCAAAGCCTATGGCGTGCCGATTTGGCAAATGCTCGGCGGCAAGTTCCGCGACAAGATTCGTGTTTACTGTGACACCGATGTCGATGGCAAGCACACCGGCAAGGACATGGGCAAGGCGCTGAAGGATCGCATGGACAAGGGCTTCACTTTCCTGAAGATGGATCTGGGTCTGGGCGTGCTCCATGGCGAAAAGAACACCATCACCGCGCCGCTCGGCTTCATGGATGAGATGGGCAAGGCGCATGAGCAGGTTCGTCGCGCGCGGGAATCCGGAGACGACATGGCGCTTCGCCAGGCAAAGGCGCATGCCTATGACATGTACAACATCGCCCATCCCTTTACCGGCATTCACGTGACGGATCACGGTCTGGATGTGCTTGAAAACTATGTCAAGGAAGTGCGCGACGTCATCGGCTATGACATCCCGCTGGCCATTGACCATTTCGGCCACATCTGTGTGGAAGACTGCATCAAGTTGTGCCGCCGTGTGGAGAAGTACAACCTGGCGTGGGCCGAGGACCTCATTCCGTGGCAGTACACCGACCAGTATGTGCGGCTGCGCAACAGCACCACCACCCCCATCTGCACGGGCGAGGACATTTACCTCAAGGAAGGCTTCAAGCCGCTGCTCGAAAAGGGCGGTGTCTCCGTCATTCATCCCGATCTGCTGAGCTCGGGCGGCATCCTCGAAAACAAGAAAATCGGCGACATGGCACAGGATTATGGCGTGGCAATGGCCGTCCATATGGCTGAAAGCCCCATCGCCTGCATGGCGGCCGTACACTCCATCGCGTCCACCGAAAACTTCCTGGCGCTGGAATACCATTCCGTCGACGTCGACTGGTGGGATGACATGGTCACCGGCCTGCCCCGTCCGCTGGTCAACAATGGCTGGATCGATGTGCCGAACAAGCCGGGCCTTGGCATCGACTCGCTGGTGGACGAAGTGCTCGCCGAGCATGTGCATCCCGAAATCCCCGGTCTGTGGGAACCCACCACCGAATGGGACAACGATGTGACCAGCGACCGGCTGTGGAGCTGAATCACAAACTGAAACGTGCCAAAATGCCGGAACGAAACAACACCAAATCGGCCGAACCGGCCGGGGCATGCGTGCCTCCGGTCGGCCGGCCTTGATAGGAGCATACAATGAACGCTACGGGAAAGGTCGCATTGATTACCGATGCCTCCACCCTGGCCGCGGAAGCGGTTGCGAAGCGTCTTGAGAAAGACGGCATGCGGGTCCTGCGGAACTACCCCGACGGACTGCCTGCCGATGCGGCCGGAAAACCCGACTGCAGCGACTTCCCCACTGTCACCCTGGCTTCGGTGCAGGCGCTCTCCCAATGGACCATCAAAGCCGCCGGCCGGCTTGATGGCCTGATCCACTCGGACAACATCATCTTTCGCGCGTCCGTGGAGGAGATTTCCGAGGAAGACTTCATGACACATGTGGACCGCAACGCTAAAAGCGCGTTCCTGTGCACGAAGGTGCTGGCCGAGGAGATTGCGAAAACAGGCGGCGGCGCGGTGGTGTACCTGTCCTCCCTGCACGATGAGAAGCCCACGGGTTGCGCGGTGGCGTACAGTGCCGGACGCGGGGCTGTGAAGATGCTGTGCAAGGAAGTCGCCCTGTTCTTCGGCCGGAAAAAGGTCCGCTGCAATGTCGTGGAGATGGACACCACCATGGAGACGGAGGCGCAGCTCGACAGCCTGCTGATACCCTTCAATTATGACGCGGGCAGCAAGGTCGCGATGCGCAAGCCCACGGAGCCGGAGGATTTTGCCGGCACGGTCTCATTCCTGCTTTCAGACGACGCGGCCCATGTCAATGGCGCGGATATCCGCGTGGACGGTGGACACCTGCTGTATTACGGCGACCGATAGGAGGCAACCGCATGGAACTGCAACTCAAAGGGCGCGTCGCGGTGGTCACCGGAGGCGGCAAGGGTGTTGGCGCGGGCATTTCCCGCCAACTGGCCGCCGAAGGGGTCAAGGTGATGATCGCCTACAACTCCAATCCAGATATGGCCGAAAAGCATGCCCAATCCCTGCGGGATGCCGGCGGCATCGCGGAAACCGTCAAGGTGGATGTCACGGATCGTGCGCAGGTGGATGCCATGATGGCGAAGACAGCCGAGGTGTTCGGCGGTATCGACATTCTGGTGAACAATGCCGCCTGGCAGCCGAATCTGGACATCGACGAGTATACCGAGGAACAATACGACGGCATCATGCGCACCAATCTCGGCGGATACTTCCGCTGCATGCAGGCGGCACTGCCGTATCTCAAGAAGAGCGACATGGGCCGGGTTGTCATGATATCGTCGGTGCATGGCAAGCGGCCGGGCGACTTCGATGTCTGTTATTCCATGACCAAGGGCGGCATCAAGATGCTGGTCCGTGAGGCGGCCGTGGAACTGGCCAAGTACGGCATCACCGTCAATGCCATCCTGCCCGGCGGGGTGAAGATCGAGTTCAAATCCGGTTTTTCCGCGCCGTTCAAGCGCAGCCGCATCCAGCGGGAGCGAAAGTATGGCTGGGCGCCGCTCGGACGCATCTGTGTACCCGACGATGTCGGCAATCTCGTTGTATTCCTGGCCTCCAAGGCCGGTGAATATCTCACTGGCACCAGCATCCGCATGGACGGCGGGTCCATGCTCATGTGACACACCCTGGGAACGACAGAAGGATGACGCCGCATGGCGTCCGGTCAATGCGCGCGGCAATCGGCGCGCAAAGCAGACACGGGGCCGGGCCCCGGGACAAGAGAGGGAGTTCAACATGAAATTCAATGCAGCCGAAGACATCATCCAAATCACACCCCAATGGACAGGGGAGCGTTTGCCGGACGGACGTCCGAAGGTGTCGGACGACATCCTGCGCCGCATGCGCAAAATCACGCTTGAGGAGGCCTGGGGCCCGCTGTGGCGGGAAGGCTTCAAAATGCAGTTTGAAGGCGAGTTCCGCCGTTCCCATCCCGGGAATGTGCTGGTTGGCCGTGCCGTGACCGCGGTCATGGTGCCCAAGCGCCCCGACCTTGACAAGGCGTTGATGGACTACGGGATTGAGCAGGAAGGGCGTCACGGCTTCTTCAACCAATGGGTCATCGACTCGCTCGTGGAAGACGACGTGGTGGTGGTCGACCTGTTCGACAAGATCTACGAAGGCACCTATGTCGGCGGCAACCTGTCCACGGCCATCGCGGCCCGCACCAAACGTGGCGGCGCGGTGATCTGGGGCGGCGTGCGCGACCTGGAGCAGATCGTGGAGATTCCCGGCATCAATGTGTACTATCGCGGCAACGACCCGACGGGCATTGGCAATGTCACCATGACCAGCTTCAACGGCCCCTGCCGCATCGGCAAGGCCATCTGCCTGCCCGGTGACGTGGTGCTTGGCACCCAGTCCGGCGTGTTGTTCATTCCGCCGCATCTGGCGGAGCGCGCGGTGGTGGGGGCTGAGAAATCCCACATCCGCGACATCTTCGGATTTGCGCGTCTGGAAACCAAAACCTATACCACAGCCCAGATTGATGCCGCGTGGACCATGCCGATGTGGGATGACTTCGTCAACTGGTTCAACACGGACGACCGTGCCGCCGAGTATCGTCACCTGACATGGGACGAAGAGCTCGAAGAAGCCAAGACGCGTGAGGGCAAGAAGCAGGAGCCGAACGTACGCCTGTAATCCTTTGACCTTGGAATTTCGGTGACGGCGGAATGCATGGGTGCGACATAGGTTCGTCATGCCATCATCGCCTCCGGAAACCGAATGCCGGCATTGATACCACAATGGGAACCGATCGGGGGAGATGCCTCCGATCGGTTCTTTCTTCTGGAACAGGACAGGTAAACGGTTCGGAATGGTCCAATATGGGGAAAAACAATACGATGTGTCACAGCCCGGAAGCGTTTCCGGGAATCATGAAAGGAGCCTCTTCATGCAATACCGCCCTTTTGGCAGGACAGGGTTCAACATTTCGGCACTTGGGTTTGGCGCCATGCGCTTGCCCAGTGCGCAGGTTGACGGCAAGCAGGTTTTTGATACGGAAGCGAGCATCCGGATGATGCACCGGGCCTTTGAAAATGGTGTCAACTACATTGACACGGCGCCCTATTATTGTGATGGCGAAAGTGAAGTCATCGTTGGGAAAGCCCTCAAGGGGTGGCGTGACAAAGTGGCGGTATCAACGAAGAATCCCATTGAGAACGCATCGGGAGCGGATTGGCGTGCCCGTCTGGAAGCGTCGCTCAAGAAGTTGGATGTGGATTATATCGACTTTTACCATATGTGGGGCATCAGTCTGGAGGCTTACAACAATGAGATCAATGTGCCGGATGGACCCATGGAAGCGGCACGTCGCGCCAAGGAAGAGGGGCTCATCCGACATATTTCCTTCTCTTTCCACGACAAGGCGGAAAACCTGATACCAATCATTGATTCGGGAAATTTCGAAAGCGTGCTGCTGCAGTACAATTTGCTTGACCGTTCCAATGAGGCGGGTATCGCCCATGCGCAGGCGAAAGGGCTTGGTGTGGTGGTGATGGGTCCTGTGGGCGGCGGGCGGCTTGGGCTTCCGTCTGCGGCCATCCAGGGGCTGTTGCCGGGGAAAGTCAGCAGCTCCGCCCAATTGGCATTGCGGTTCGTGCTTGGAAACCAGGGCGTCAGCTGTGCGCTTTCCGGCATGGGAAGCCTGGAGATGGTGGAGGAGAACTGTGCGGTTGCCTCCAATGAAGCGCCCCTGTCCAATGAAGAGCTCGAACGGGTGAACAAGTCCATGGAAGAGAACAAGCGGATGGCGGATTTGTACTGTACAGGATGCAACTATTGCATGCCGTGCCCGCATGACGTGAACATTCCGCTCAATTTCCAGCTGATGAACTATCATCGTGTATACGGATTGACGGAGTACGCGCGCGAGCAGTACCGTCAGATTGGCACGGTGGATTGGATGAAGGGCAAAAACGCGGCAGCCTGTGTGGAGTGCGGGTTGTGCGAGGAAAAATGTCCGCAGAAGATTGAGATCCGCAAGCAATTGCGGGAAACCGCTTCGGTGCTTGGCTGAACGAAGCGGACAGAAAGGATGGAATCATGAAAGACCCGGCAAGACTTTTGGAAGAAATGCGCGCGTTCGAACCACAGCAGGGACACATGGCGTTCTGGTGGCTGGGGCAGATGGGCTTCGGCGTCAAGCTGGCGGGCAAACTGCTGCTGCTCGACGCGTTCCTCTCGCCGCACCCCAGTCGGGAGATACCGCCGGCGGTGGATGTGCAGGCGCCGGTCTCGGCCGACCTGGTGTTTGGCACCCATGATCATGTGGATCACATCGACCGCAAGGCTTGGGCACAAATCGCCAAGGCGAGTCCCCACACAAGATTCGTGGTCCCCGAGCTGCATCGGCAAAGTGTCATTTCAGATCTTTCGGTGGCCCCCGCGCGGGTCATCGGGGTGGACGAGGATCAGCCGGCGGCCGTGGATGGCATCTCCATCCGCGCCATCCCTTCGGCGCATGAGTTCCTCGACACAGACCCGGCTTCCGGCCTGCATCCCTTCCTTGGATACATCCTGGAAGCGGATGGGCTGCGGATATACCATGCCGGAGACTCCACCATCTACGAGGGCATGCATACCAAGCTCAAGGCACACGCACCGCTCGATGTGATGTTTGTGCCCATCAATGGCCGGGATGGCGTGCGGTACCGCAGGAATCTCATCGGCAACATGACCGCGCAGGAGGCCGTGGATTTGGTGGGCGCCATCCGACCGAAGCTTGCGGTTCCCGGTCATTACGACATGTTTGCGGCCAATCCGGGAGATCCGAATCTGTTTGCCGATTATCTCGATGCCAAGTATCCGGGAATTCCCTGCTGGGCGGGAGAGCATTTTATCCGCGTGGATGTGTGATGCCCGTTGGCGGGAGATCGTTTTATCCGCGTAATGTGTGACAACCGTTGACGGGTACCCCCCCCGTTGATGGGTATCTGAGGAGAGCAGCGCGTTGGATCGGGAGGAACCTTCGGATGGGGAAAAGACAGCTTCAGCCTGACAACCTGCACTGGCTGGTTCGATGGATGCCGTTCGGTCTTGCCTTCACCCTGTTCATGGGCATTGCAGGGTATACCATCCAGCGCAACTACGAGCGGACAGAAGAGGTGTATCTCTCCGGCCAGACCGAAGCCTTCCAGACCAAGCTCGATACCACGATGAACGCGTATCAGCGCTTTTCAGACTATGTGTTCAGCAGCCATGTCAACCTGCCGGCCATTCGCAGGCTGATGAACCTCGCGGTGTCGGCGGATGACGCGGAGCGGGAGGCTTTGCGCGCGCAGCTGCTGTTCGCGTTGCAGGGAACGCACCAAACCATCGGGGAATATGACTTCCGGCAGTTGCATTTTCATCTGCCGAACGGAGACAGCTTTATGCGTTTCCACGCGCCGGAGTTGTATGGGGACAACCTGTTCGACGTACGCGCTTCCATTCGCCAGGTGAACCAGACACGCCGCCCGGTCTCCGGATTTGAGGAAGGTCGTATTTTCAATGGCTATCGGTTTGTCTATCCCCTCTTTGACGGAATGACCCATGTGGGATCCGTGGAGGTTTCGGTCTCCATGACCGCAGTGGTGCGAAACCTCATGGAGCAGTATCCGGGTACGGATATTTTTTTCGCCATGGATCAGCAAGTGGTGGAAACAACCGTATTTGGCAGTCAGCAAAACAATTATGGACCAAGTCTGCTGGGTCCGGGGTTGTTGGCGGATCTTGAAGTGGAGGCCTACACCAGATCCAGCTTGCGCAATTTGGATGCCGCAGCGTATGAAGCATTGTTCTGTGAACACGCACAGTGTTATTCCGGCGCGGCATCAGCCTCCCGCGGAGGGTATTCCGTCCTGTTTCAGGGGGAGCAGTGGGTGCTGGAAGTGCTTCCGCTTCACAACCTCGAGGATCATCCGGTGGGGTTGTTGGTGGCGGTACAGGCCGACACCTTGACGGCTGGACTCCGGAGAACCAGAAACACCGAATTTGTCATGCTGTTTCTCTTCTCTCTCATGGGATATGCCGCGTCCATGATGATTCAAAGGGACAGGGGCCAGCTGAAGCGCATGGCCCAAACCGATTTGCTGACCGGCTTGTACAACCGCAAGGGGTTCCAGTCCAG
>JAEWSN010000222.1 GCA_023459915.1 Bacillota bacterium | reverse complement strand
TGCCTGGTTGAGATCAAAATTGATGTGCGCGAAGATGTCGATGAGCATGTGTTCCTTGTTGGCCTGCGGCAAAAAAACTTCCTGATTGTCCACCAGCACCACAAACCCGTCCGGTTCCGGCACGGGCGGTGCCTCCGCCATCGGCGGGGTCATCGCCGGAATCGCTTGAGCCTTCGGCGGGGCGCTCATTGGGGCATCTTCCACCATCGGCGGGGCTTTCGCGGGGGCTGCTTCTTCCATCGGCGGGGTCATCGCCGGAATCGCCTGCCCCTGGGTGGCAGACATCTCCTGCGCCTTTGGAAGGCAGACAAACGTATCTCCCGCAAGGGGCACGTCCGCCGGCGTCACCGGCACGCCATCGCGCAGGAAGTCGAACTGTGAAAACGGCAACTCGAACATGGCCGCAATGTCCGCAACAGAAGCGACCGGCACAATGTCGATGACATCCTTGTCCTGGAGCGGTGTTTCAGGCACCAGGGCAACGCCTTCCCGAAGTATCCGGAAGGGAATCTCATACCGGGTACCGGAGAGGACAAGGGTGACGGGCTGCCGTGTGGGCAGATGATCCCCGGCCAGGCTGGTGGCATCCGCCCCCCGCTCGGCTGCGACGACATGGATGTGATCTCCCGGTGACACGGTCGCGGTCAACCCGGCCGGGAACCCGTTCCGCTCAATGATGGCGGGTTTCCCGAAGCCTCCCCGGACAATCTTTTCCTCCCCATTGATGGTGAGCGTCAACGCCTTTCCGGATTTTCCAATCAACTGATCCGGAACATACCCGGCCAGCAGCAGCGCGTCGGAAATGGTCATGCGGCGGGCATTGTACAGCCGGATGCGGCGATCCTCCACAAACACGTGGAAGAAATCGCGTCCCGCCTGGGAAAACGCGGTTACCAGAATGCCAAACGGCGTGATGCACTCCGGCCCCTGCAGCAATGGGCCGTCATACGAAATGGTCTTGGCGATGCTGCGGTTTCTCACGGCAACCCGCTCCCGCGGCAATCCCAGCTTTTCAGCCAGCAAGGTGGACAGCAGAGGTGTCTGGCTGCCGCCGCCGACGAGAAAAACGGCGTTGGGTGAGCGGCCCCCGTTGCTTTCCGTCATGCGCTCGGCCAGCGTGTCCGCCAGCGCGGTGACAGCCGGAGAGACGATGTTGAGCACCTCGGACTGGCCGGCGACGACCTCGTTGTCCATGATGTCAAGAAAACGAACCTCTTCCTGGCCCGAGGAAACCGCCAGCTTCACCTGCTCGGCGGTCTTGAAGTCCACGAGAAAATGCTGCGCGATGGCTTCGGAAATCTCATCCCCTGCCGTGGGCACCATGGCATAGGCAACCACGGTTCCCCCTTTTGTGATGGCAATGTCCGAGGTGCCGGCGCCAACATCCACCAGCGCCAGATTCAGCATGCGCAGATCTCTCGGTATCGCCACATTCAGCGCCGCGATGGGTTCCAGGGTCATGTTGACCACGGCAAGTCCCACCCGTTCCATGACGGTGTGCAGACTGTCGACCACCACATGGGGCAGGAATGTCGCAAGAATGTCCAGCCCAATCCGTTTGCCCTTGTGGCCCAGCAGATTGGTGATGGGCATGTCGTCGAGCATGTAGTTCACCACGCTGTATCCAACACAATAAAAAGGATTCCGGCCCGTTTCCTGCAAGTCCGCACCCAGTGAATCCTGCGCGCGGCGGATGCCTTCCATCTCAAGCGCGCCGACCAGTTGGGCATCGATTTCCAATGCGGGATCCACTTCCCGCTCAACCTGCACCTGACAGGTGCGGAGCACGCGACCGGCCGCGGCGATGGCCACATGCTCCAGCCGTCGTCCCAGTTGGCGCGACAAGGTCTCGCGCACGACACCTACCGCCTGTGCCACCTTCGCGATATCGTGAATCTGTCCATCGAGCATGGCGCGTTCCGTATGTTCCACAACATGCGCGCCGAGCACCTCCACAGATGCGCCCTGTTGAACCCCCACAACCCCGATGACCGTGCGGGTGCCGATATCCAGCGCAAACATCCATTCGTCCGGAGCCGGTTCCATTTCCGACAGCTCCAGCGGGATGTCCCGGGATCGTTCTGCCGCCATGGCGGCAGACGCCTGTGAATCCTCACGATCGATGCGAAGCACATTCTTTCTGCCTGGCAAACCGTTTCCCTCCGTGTTGCGTGTTTGGGTGTCGCCGTCAACGGGCACCACCAGCACCATTCTATCCTTTATTGGCGATACATCGCAACAAAAAAGACGTATGGGTGTCCGCGAGCCAATAAAGGTATATGCTTTGCGACTGCCTTGGCCTCGTGGGTTAATCCTTTATTGGCGAGGCAGACAACAAGACAAAGCGGTAATCATTACCGGGAGCCAATAAAGGATTTTGATCCGCACATGCCCCGGGCTCGTGGGTTAATCCTTTATTGGCGAAGTCTTTCGGCGCTTCGGCTTTGGTGTGGACGCCTGCGCCCCGCCGGGCTGACTGCCCGCCTCACAAAAAGGGCGGCACGCGCACAAGTCGCAACGCGGTTTTCTTGCGGTGCAAATGGCCCGGCCGTGCGCCACCAGCCGATGGCTGAAGTCTGTCCAGTCCTTTCTGGGAAGCAGCTTCATCAGATCCTTTTCCACGGCCTCCGGGCTTTCCTGCCGGGTGAGCCCCATCCGCCTGGCCAGCCGGCCCGCGTGGGTGTCCACAATGATGCCCGGCACACCGAAGCATGTGCCCAGCACCACATTTGCGGTCTTCCTGCCCACACCCGGCAATGCCACGAGCGCATCCAGGGTATGCGGCACCTCGCCGTCATGACGTTGCAGCAAGGCCATGCAGCAGGCCTTGAGATTTTTGGCCTTGTTTCGGAAAAAACCCGTCGCGTGGATATCCTGTTCCAGCTCGGGCAACGCCGCCGCCGCGTAATCTGCCACTGTCCGGTACTTCGCAAACAGATCCCGGGTGACAATGTTGACGCGCGCGTCGGTCGATTGTGCCGCAAGCTGTGTCGCCACCAGCAGCTGCAGCGGATTTTCATAATCGAGTGTGCAGGTCACATCCGGATAAAGCGTCACCAAGATGTCCCGCAGCCTTCGCGCCCTGGTTTTTCTGTCCATATGCCTCTTCCTCCCAGATGTTCTCCCCTATGCCCGCAGCACGGCCTGGTAATAGTCCTGATACGCGGCGGCAGCCGACGTCAAATCGGAAACCGAGGCCATGGCCGCACGCATCATCTCCTGCCAACGCGCGGGGTTCCTGTGGGCTTCACAGGCCCTGGCCAATGCTTTTGACAGCATGTCCGCCTGCTGCGGCCGATACAGGAATCCCGTCTCCCCATCCGTGATGGTGTCCGCCAGCCCGCCCGTCCCGTGCGCGATGGGAATACAGCCATACCGCATGGCAATTTGCTGGCTGATGCCGCAGGCTTCACGTTCGGAGGGCATCAGCAGCATGTCTGCGCCGCCATAGATGCGGCGCGCGAGTTCGGGCAGGTATCCCCGCCGCCAGACAACCTGCGCCGGACGCAGCATGCACAGACGGCGCACACACGCCTCCGCCTCCGCCTCGCCAACGCCGAGCACCACCAGCTTGATCCCCTTGTCCAGCCATTCCGGCATGACCGTCTCCAGCAACGTCAATCCTTTTCCCGTGGCAAGCCGGCCGACAAATGCCATCAGCGGCTTGTCGTCCAGGGAAAATCCCAGCGCTCCGTGCAGCAGGGCACGGTTTTTGGCTCGCTTCCCAATGGTTGCCGCGGAAAAGGGTTCCGGCAGGACGGCATCTCCGGCGGGATCCCAGGAAGGACCGATACGGTTGAGTATGCCCCGGTACAGACCCGCCGGCAGGTGATCCACACGTTCCCTGAGAACGGCGGACAGCCCGAAGCCGCCCGCAGCCGTGAGCAACTCGGCCGCATGCGTGGGGCTGACCGTTCCCACCGCGTCCGACCAGAGAATGCCGGCGCGCAGCGCCTGATACCCCTCCTCGAAGCAGCCGGCAACCCGGGACATGTCCGATGTGTTGAATCCCATGTCGAACAAGTAGGGAAAGGCCCGGTTGTGCCATCCCTGGTATTGCATGCTGTGGATGGTGAGCAGCGTGCGGATGCCGCCCAGCGGGAACAACGGATGTGACGCCGGAAGCCCTTTGGCCAGGTGTGTCAGCAGGGCGATGGACGCCGTATGCCAGTCCTGCAGGTGCAGCAGCGCGGGCCTGTTCGTCCCCTGGGCGGCATATGCGGCCACCGCCAGGCAGAATGCGGCAAACCGCTCATTGTCGTCCGCCCATCCATAGACCTGTGAACGGCCAAACCAGCGGGGCAGCTCGAACAACAGCAGGGCCGGCACCGTTGTGGCGACATGGTGCACACGGGCAGGCCCAACCCAGGCGGGCAGGCCTGAAATTTCTGCCGTGACCGCTGTCTCCGGAATACCAATGTCCGCATGCAGCGGCAGACACAAAAGGATATCAACGCCCCGTGCCGCAAGGGCTGCAGGCAACTCGCCGGCAACATCGCCCAGTCCCCCCACCTTGACATGGGGAGAGGCCTCTGCCGATACATACCAGACTGTCTGTTCGGATGGCCACGCTGTGTCACACATCTGCAGTTCTCCCGTTTACAGGCAAAGAGGCAACCCTTCCGGGCTGCCTCCGCTCAACTGTCAATCCGATCACCGGAATATGCCCTGGTTCAGCCTTCCTGGCCCGGCTCCGGCATGGCGTCCTTGCGGGAGAGGTTGATGCGTCCCTGCTTGTCCACTTCCACCACACGGACCAGAATCTCATCACCGACCGAGACCACATCCTCCACCTTCGCCACACGCTTGTGATCGAGCTTGGAGATGTGGACCAGGCCTTCCTTGCCCGGCAGGAACTCGACAAATGCGCCGAAGTTCATGATGCGGGTGACCTTGCCGGTGTAGACGGTGCCGACTTCCACATTGCCCACAATGCCTTCGATGATGCGCATGGCTTTGCGGCCGGCTTCCTCGTCGGAGGTGGCGATGAAGACGGAGCCGTCGTCCTCGAGGTCGATCTTGACGCCGGTGTCCTGGATGATCTTGTTGATCACCTTGCCGCCGGGGCCAATGACCTCACGGATCTTGTCCGCGTCGATCTTCATCTGGTAAATCTTCGGCGCGTACTTGGACAATGTTTCACGCGGCTTGTCGATGCAAGGCAGCATGGTGTTGTTCAGGATGTCCATGCGTCCCTTGCGTGTGATTTCAAAAGCCTGCTCGATGATGTCAAAGGTGAGCCCGTCGACCTTGATGTCGACCTGAATGGCGGTGATGCCGTTCTTCGTGCCACCAACCTTGAAATCCATGTCACCGAAGAAGTCTTCAATGCCCTGGATGTCCATGAACACCACATAGCGGTCTTCGTTCTCCTCGTCGACCACCAGACCGGTGGAAATGCCGGCAACCGGCTCGATGAGCGGCACACCCGCATCCATCAGCGCCAGCGTGCTCGCGCAGATGCTGCCCTGGGAGGTGGAGCCGTTGGACATCAGCACCTCGGAAACCAGCCGGATGGCGTACGGGAAATCTTCAATCGGCGGAATGACAGGCACCAGCGCACGTTCGGCCAGCGCGCCATGACCGATTTCGCGACGGCCCGCGCCACGGGAGGTCTTGGCTTCGCCGACGCTGTAGGCCGGGAAGTTGTAGTGGTGGATGTAGCGCTTGGAATCCTCGAGA
This sequence comes from Bacillota bacterium, assembly GCA_023459915.1. GTDB lineage: Bacteria > Bacillota > Clostridia > DSM-8532 > DSM-8532 > JAEWSN01. Next base: position 2,795 of record JAEWSN010000222.1, on the reverse strand, counting down.
TCCACACCGTCAAGCATTTGCATTTCGCTCACCGGGCCAAGGGTGACCGTGGTGAGCACCTGGGTCTGTCCGCGCTGGAAAAGCCCTGAGCCGTGTGTGCGCGGCAGAATGCCCACTTCCGCGGAAAGGGGACGGATGTCCATCAGGCCGCGGCCATCCACACGCTTGCCCTCTTCGAGGATCAGGGTGCGGACAATCTTTTTTTGCAGCTTGTACAGCGCCTCGCCAATTTTGGCCTTCATGTCCGGATGCGACTCGGCCAGGGCTTCCTGGACCTTGTCGTACACGACCGCGACCTTGGCATCGCGCACCGTCTTGTCGTCGTTGAGCATGGCCAGCTTCATGTCTTCCTTGGCCATCTCGTACACGGTGCTGAAAAGCGACTCTTCGACCTTCATGGATTCATAGGCGAACTTCGGCTTGCCGACTTCCGCGACAATGGTGTCGATGAAATCGATGATTTTGACGATGGCCTGATGCCCCTGGCGGATGGCGTCGAGCATCACGGCATCCGGCACCTGGTTGGCACCGGCCTCGATCATGATGATTTTCCTGCGATCGGCGGACAGGGTGACGTACATGTCGCTGACTTCACGCTGTTCCGCTGTGGGATTGATGACCACCTTGCCATCGACAAGCCCGAGGATGACGCCCGCGATGGGACCATTGAACGGAATGTCGGAAATGGCCAGGGACACGGCGGCGCCGATGATCGCGGCAAATTCGGGAGAGTTGTCCTGTTCCACCGACATGACGGTGTTGATGAGCGCGACATCGTTGCGCAAGTCCTTGGGGAAGCGGGGGCGCATCTGGCGATCGATGACACGGCTGGTCAGGATGGCGCGCTCCGTGGGACGTCCCTCCCGCTTGATAAAGCCGCCGGGAATCTTCCCTACGGCATACATTTTTTCTTCGTAGTCCACGCTCAACGGAAAGAAGTCGATTCCGTCGCGAGGCTTGACGGACGCGGTGGCGGTGGACATGACAACCGTTTCGCCGTAGCGGACCAGCGCCGCGCCATTGGCCAGCTGTGCCAGCTGGCCAATTTCAATGGTGAGGGGCCTGCCGGCCACCTCGGTGGTGAATGTTTTTTTCATACAGTCAGCTCCTTTACGACGGCCTGTGCCACAGGGACAAAAGATCAGGGAGCAAGGATGATTCCACATGATCCTCTCCGGCCGGCAATCTCCGCCCGTGCCAATGAATCATCCCTGCTCGCTGAGCTTCTGTTGCCCTGCGACCAGCCTTGCCCATATTGTCCGGCTGCGTTTCGCCCGTTGCGAACCCCACAGCCATCACCGGCTCCGCAGCCGGCAACCGTTCACCTCCATGAAGCGGTTGCCGGTACGAATTCCGGCAATAAGAAGAAAGGCGGTCGCCCGCCTTTCTCACTTTCTGAGTTCGAGTTTCGCGATCAACTCGCGGTAACGAAGAATATCCTTCTTCATCAGGTAGTTCAACAGTCCGCGACGCGCGCCAACCATCTTGAGCAGGCCACGACGGGAATGGTGATCCTTCTTGTGCACCTTCAGGTGCTGCGTGAGGTGGTTGATGCGCTCTGTCAACAGGGCAACCTGAACCTCCGGAGACCCGGTGTCTCCCTCGTGACGCGCGTTGCTGCTGATGATGTCGCTCTTGGCCGGTCTTTCCATTGTTTTCTCCCTTCACTCCGTACAATTGCCACCCGCCCAGTACCCGGTTGGAGGTCCGTGAACCGCGCGGATGGTTCATTCCATACCAAAGCATTGTACCATGGCTGCCGCATGGGTGTAAAGGACGCCAATTCCAAGCTTCCCGCGCGTCAGCGCGGGAAGCGCTTTCAAGGCACGGACACGCCGCGCACAAGTTCCGCGGCCGTCTTGTCGGAAAACAGCCCGTCAAGCAGGGTTGTGACAAATCCGGTGATCCGGGTCCGGAACAGCAGGGCCAATGCAATCACAACGGCGATGATGACCACGAGTTCCACCGTGTTCAATCCCCGCTGATCCGTTTTGAGCAGCGCCAAGGCATGCATCCAGGGAGACTTGCGCCGGCTCCCGCCCAAGATGGCGGACGTCTCTGCCGCCGCCCGGACGGATGTCGCGGTTGATTGCCGGATTGTCTGGGGATCTTCAATTCTGTTTTTCATGGAATGCCTCCACCGTTTTATTCCCCCGAACGGGCAGGCGCACATGAAACAGGTACAAGGGTTGAAACTAAATTTGGAACAAGATTTGGAACCGGGTTCTCTATTTGGGGTTGGCCGGAGGGCAAGCCATATGGCTCGCCATCCGGGTTTTCCATTCAGGTTTTCCATAGGACTTGCCACCCGGGCTTGCAAGATGGGTTTGTAATCCGGGCTTGCAAGAGGAGTTTGTCATATGAAAAATCATGTCATGCGGGACAATGCCTTTCGCACGGTTTCGTAACTGAAGCCGCGGTGCAGCAGATAGGCCATGGCCTTCTTCTGAATCTGGGGATCCTGCAGGTCGTACTTGCCGAATTTCTTCCGAAGCCCACGGATCGCCGTTTCGTCATCGGTCTGTTCCACTTCCGCCAGCACCTCGTCGAGCACCTCGTCGGAAACACCCCGGGCGCGGAGACCCATTCGGATGGCCTTTCTGGAAACCGACTTGAGCATGAGCTGGTCGGAAATGTAGCGACGCGCGTACCGCGTGTCATCGACATATCCCATGGTCTTCATCCTGGAAACCGCATCCGCTGCCGCATCCTGTTCGTAACCGGCCCGGAGCAGCCGTTCAATGAGCCCCTGCTCCGTACGGTCCTTCACCGACAGGTACCGGATGGCAGCCTCA
>JAEWSN010000221.1 GCA_023459915.1 Bacillota bacterium | reverse complement strand
AGGCCGGCTTGGGCGTCTGGCGGCTCAAATCCGGCAAGTGGCTGCACAACCTGGTGCGCGACGTGTCTCCGGTGCCGGAATCCCTGGGGGCATCGCTCATGCCGGATGAGGTGGACTGACCGCGCGGTGTGGCGGCTGTGGCGTGGCGTGGTGGCCGTCTGGCGTGGTGTGGTGGCTGCCTGTCGTGGTGTGGTGGCTGCCTGTCGTGGCGTGGTGACTGTCTGGCGTGGTGCCCGCCTGGCATGGCGGCGTTCATGACAAAACAGATTTGGGGATGATGGGGATGTAATGGCAGACGTGGGAAAGATGCGGGAGACCGAACTGTATGAGCCCGTCAGGGACTGGCTGCTGGATGCCGGCTGGACGGTGCGCGCGGAAGTCGCGGGCTGCGATGTGGCCGCGGTGGACGGACAGGGACGGCTGGTGCTGGTGGAGCTCAAGACCACCCTGAACTTCGAGGTGGTGCTCCAGGCGGCGGATCGCCAGCGGATGGCCGATTTTGTGTATGTGGCCGTGCCGGCCCGCCTGCGTGCCATGGCCCGCAAACGCTGGCATCTGGTGACACACCTGCTCAAGCGGCTGGAGCTGGGATTGCTGCTGGTTCATTTCCCACAGCGGGGAGGGTCTGTCCGGGTGGAGGAAGCCTTTCCCCCGGTTCCCTTTGACCGTGTCCGCAGCCGGGCAACGGCCAAGCGCCGGCGGGACGCCCTGATGCGCGAGTTCAGCGCGCGCTCGGGCGATCACAACCGGGGCGGCAGCACGCAGCGGGCGCTGGTGACCGCGTACAGGGAAGAGGCGCTCTTCATTGCCCAGTGCCTGGAGGCAAATGGCCCCGCCGCGCCGCGTGCCCTGCGGGAGATGGGCACGGATGCCGCCAAAACCACCCGAATCCTGCACGACAACCATTATGGCTGGTTTGCCCGGGTGTCCCGTGGGCTGTACGGGCTGACGGATGCGGGAGCGGCGGCGTTGCGACAGTATGCCGGCGTGCTGGCGGATATCAACGCGGGAAAAGGCGGCGCACGCAAATCGGACGGGACAGATGGAGAAATCACGTGAAAACGGCTTGCATTTTTCACCGGCGTCTGTCTATAATGAACTCAGTTAACGCGTGTTCACAGCGCGTCCGGCATCGCCCGGCCGTAACGGACGCCGACAGGAGTTCTCCATGAAAGCCGAAGAAGTCGCAAGGCTGGCGGGTGTTTCCCGCAGCACGGTGTCCCGTGTCATCAACAATTACAGCAATGTCCCGGAGGAAACCCGGGAAAAGGTCTTGCGCGTGGTGCGCGAGACCAACTATGTGCCCAACACCTCGGCACGCATTCTGGCCGGCAAGGGCACGGACACCATCGGCCTGTTCATTTTCAACGTGCACGACGACACGCGCCCCGGGCGCATCTATGGCAACAGCTATTTCGGCCCGTTTGTCAACGCGGTGGTCGACCGCTGCAACAATCGGGGATATTCCGTACTCATTCATACCCTGTACCGCTCCAAGGATTGCCGCCGCATCCCCACCGCGTGGAATGAAAAGCGCATCGACGGGGCCATCATCATCGGCACCGAGCGTGACGAGGATATTGAGCGGCTCATTGCACAGACGGATTGTCCGCTGGCGATTGCCGACTACAATCCCAAAACCGTCGCAAGGCTGGCTGCACCAACGGCCAGGCTGCTCACCGTGAATTCCGACGATGATGCCGGCATGGAGGCCTGTGTGCGTCATCTGGCCGAACTGGGTCATCGGGATATCGGGCTTGTCACCGGCCGGCTCAACACCTGGTCCGGGGAACGCCGGCTCAAGGCTTTCAAGGGCAGCATGAAAACGCTGGGGTTGACGGTGCGTGCCAAGTGGATGCCCCACGGAGACTTTTCCTACCGGCGGACAGCGGAGGCCGTTCAGGCCATGATCGCGGACGGCAAGCTTCCCACCGCGCTCATCGCCTCAAACGACGATATGGCCCTGGCCGCGATCGAGACCTTCCGCAATGCCGGCATCCAGGTGCCGGAGGACATCTCCGTGATTGGCTATGACGACGGGTTGGCCGCGCCGCTGGTTCACCCGGCGCTCACCACGGTGCGGGTTCCCTTTTTCGACATGGCCAGCCGGGCCGTGGAGGGGTTGGTGAAGCTTTTGGAAGGCGGTAAGCCCGCGGTGGAGTCCGCCACACTGCCGGTCACGCTTGTCCGGCGCGCCACCTGTGGCGCGCCCCGGGCGCACCAGGTCATGACACGGGAACCATCGCAGGCATGAAAGCCCTTCACAGGGGGGCGGTGCAGCGGTTCAGCATGGACAGACAGCATTGAACAGACAGCCTTGACAGACAGGAAGGACAAGCGGGCGCGGCGGGATGCAGCGGCACAAGGTGTCGCCCGGACGCCCCCGGCAGACAGCGACAGGGGTTGCAGCATGCGGGCAACAGAGTATGTGGCAGAAAAATAAACGCGCGTTCTTGACAACCGCACCAGCCGAAGGAGGGCAAGCTCATGCAATTCGGACATTTCGATGACGCCAGACGCGAGTACGTCATCACCACCCCGGAAACCCCGTATCCCTGGATCAATTATCTTGGCAATGATGCGTATTTCGGGATCATCTCCAACACCGCCGGCGGCTATTCGTTCTATCGGGACGCGCGCCTGCGCCGGGTCACCCGGTACCGCTACAACAACATTCCCGTGGACAACGGCGGGCGCTATTTCTACATCAATGATGGCGGCGATGTGTGGAACCCCGGCTGGAAGCCCTCCCGCACGCCGCTCGACACCTACGAGTGCCGGCATGGCCTGGGATACACCACCATCACGGGCGCCCGCAACGGCGTGTGCGCCACACTGACCGCCACCGTGCCGCTGAAATTCAATGGCGAGGTGTACCGGCTCACCCTGAAAAACACCTCCGGGCAGGCCAAGTCGCTCAAGCTTTTCTCCTTCCTGGAATGGTGCCTGTGGGACGCCAATGACGACGCGTTGAATTTCCAGCGCAATTTCTCCACCGGTGAGGTGGAAGTGGTGGGCTCTGCCATTTACCACAAGACCGAGTACCGGGAACGCCGCAACCATTATGCCTTCTATTGGGCCAATCAGGCGGTGGACGGCTTTGACACGGATCGGGAAAGCTTTGTGGGCCTGTATGAGGGCTTTGAGGCCCCCAAGGCGGTTGTGGCCGGCAAACCCGCCAATTCCGTGGCCCATGGCTGGCAGCCGATTGCATCCCATTATTTTGACGTCGCGCTGGCCGACGGGGAGGAGAAAACCTTCCTGTTCGTGCTCGGCTATGTGGAAAACCCCAGGGAAGAGAAATGGGAAAGCAAGGGGGTCATCAACAAGACCCGTGCCCTGGCCATGCAGCAGCAGTTCAACACGCCGGAGAAATTCCAGCAGGCGCTGGACGATCTGGCGGCGTACTGGGACAACCTGTTGTCCATCTATGCCGTGCGTTCCTCCGAGGAGAAGCTCGATCGCATGGTGAACATCTGGAATCCCTACCAGTGCATGGTCACCTTCAACATGTCCCGTTCTGCCTCCTACTTTGAATCCGGCATCGGCCGCGGCATGGGCTTCCGCGACTCCAACCAGGATCTGCTCGGGTTCGTGCACCAGATCCCGGAGCGCGCCCGCGAGCGCATCCTCGACATCGCCGCCACCCAGTTCCCGGACGGCGGCTGCTACCATCAGTACCAGCCGCTGACCAAGAAGGGCAACAACGACATCGGCGGCGGTTTCAACGACGACCCGTTGTGGCTGGTGCTTGGCACAGCTGCCTACATCAAGGAGTCCGGAGACTTCTCCATCCTGGACGAAAAGGTGCCTTATGACAACGATCCGAACAACGTCGGCACGCTGCTCGATCACCTGAAGGTTTCCTTCCATCATGTGGTCAACAACCTTGGCCCGCACGGACTGCCTTTGATTGGCCGCGCGGACTGGAATGACTGCCTGAACCTGAACTGCCATTCCACCGAGCCCGGTGAGTCCTTCCAGACCTTTGGCACCGCGGACGGCCGCGTGGCCGAATCCATTTTCATCGCCGGCCTGTTCACCTATGTTGCGCCGGATTATGCCACCATGCTGCGCAAGAAGGGCCTGGAGGCGGACGCGGCCGAGGTGGAACGGCTTTCCGAAGACATGAAGCGGACCGTCATGGCCCATGGGTACGACGGCGACTGGTTCCTGCGCGCCTATGACGCCTTTGGCGGCAAGATTGGCAGCAGGGAGAACACCGAAGGTCAGATCTTCATTGAGCCGCAGGGCATGTGTGTCATGGGCGGCATGGGTCTTGAGGACGGAAAGGCCGAGAAGGCGTTGCGCGCGGTGGCGGAAAGGCTGGAAACGCCGTATGGCATCGTGCTGCTCAATCCGGCCTACACCGAGTATGATCCCAAGCTGGGCGAGATTTCCTCCTATCCGCCCGGATACAAGGAAAACGCGGGCATCTTCTGCCACAACAACCCCTGGATCATCATGGCGGAAACCGTGGTGGGCCACGGCGATCGCGCGATGGAGCTGTACCGGAAGATCGCGCCGGCCTATGTGGAGCACATCAGTGAAATCCACAAGACCGAGCCCTATGTCTTCTCACAGATGGTGTCCGGAAAGGACGCGCCCGTACAGGGAGAAGCCAAGAACTCCTTCCTGACCGGCACGGCGGCCTGGACCTACTACTGCGTGGCCAATTCCATCCTGGGCATCCAACCCGAGTTCGACGGTTTGCGCGTGAATCCCTGCAT
>JAEWSN010000220.1 GCA_023459915.1 Bacillota bacterium | reverse complement strand
TGAGCAAAACCACCTGCCGCATGCCGGCACTGGAGATGACCACCGCGGCCAGGCTTGCGCCAATGGCTCCGCCGAGCTGAATGGCCGAGCTGTTGAGGCTCAGCATCAGGCTCGACTGGTTGTGGGTCGCCTGCGAGATGCCCGCGTTGAGCTGCAGGCCGGTGAACCACGCGCTCATCAGCCACAGGATGGCCGAAAGCACACTGCCCCACTGGGACGCCCTGGTCAGAACCAGCAGCAATATCGCCACGGTCTGCATGGCCGCGCCCAGCCAGATGGATCGCATGTACCCCAGCCGGTCTGAAGCGTGCCCGCCCAACCAGTTTCCGATGAAGCTGGCCAACCCCAGCCCCAGCAGCACCACGCTCATGGAGGGTTCCAACGCGGGAAACAGCGTCAGCAGATACGGCGTGAGGTAGGTGTACAAACCGTTGTAGCCCACGAACATCACCAGCGAGCATGCGATGACCAGGACCACCTTGCCATCGGTCAGGAACGCCAGCTCCCGCTTCAAATCGAGTTTGGTGGACGCGTGGTCACCGGCGGGCAGAAACAGCAGAAACAGCACAAGCGACAACCCCATCATCCCAATCAGAATCCAGAAAATGCCCCGCCAGTCGAGCAGGGACGACAGGACACGCGTCAGCGGCACACCCACCACCAGCGCCAGCGAGCTGCCCGCGATGAGGAGCGCCAGGGAACGGCCAATCCGCTCCCTGGGCGTCACGGACACCACAGTCGCGATGGCCAGCACACCGTAGCTGCTCGCGGACACACCGGTCATGAACCGGATGAGCAGCATCTGCCAATACTGATCCGCGAAAATGAGCGCCACAGTCGTCAGCAGGAACATGAGCAGCATGATTTTCAGCAGCCGAATCCGCTCAATCCGCCGGAAAACCACCAGCGTGATGGGCGCGCCCAATGCTGAACCGAACGCATACAGGGTGTTGAGAAAGCCGGCGTCAGCCACCGATACGCCCAGTGACACCGCCACCTTGTCCAGGATGCCGCCAAACACCATACCCGACATGGCCAGCACAAAACTCATGGTGGTGAACACCACCATCAGAAAGCCCTTTTTCTTCATTCCGCTCTCCTGTTCAACCCATCCGCCCGGCGACGTGAGCGCCGCCATGTTCAGTCTTGTGCCAGCAACGCCGCCATCTCCCGCATGCAGGCGGGAATGTCGATGCCCTGCGGACAATGGGACACGCAGACGCCGCACTGGATGCAGGCGCCCGGCTGTTGCTCCGGCGGCAATCCGTTCATCCTGGCCAGACGCCAGGCCCCTCCGAGCTTGAACTCATTGTACATCTCCAGCAGCATGGGAATGTCGAGCCCCTGCGGACAGTCGTCGCAGCAGTATCGGCATGCAGTGCAGGGAACGGCCACCGTCTTGTGCAGCATGGCGGCCACCTGTTCAATCCGCGCGTGATCCGCCGCGTTCAATGGTTTCCCTTCCGCCGCCGTGGCCAGATTGTCCACGGTCTGGTCCATCGTGGACATGCCGCTGAGCACGATGCCGACATTGGGCAGATCCATGACGAACCGAAGCGCCCAGGAGGCAATGCTCTTGTCGGGCGCGGCCGCCTTGAGCAGCGCGTTTCCGTCTTCGGTCAGGGACGCGAGCATCCCGCCATGGACCGGTTCCATCACGAACACGGGAATCCCCCGGGCCGTGACCATTTCGTAATGTTCCTTTGCCGGCCCGAAGAAACAGTCGTAATAGTTGACCTGGAGCTGGACGAAGTCCCATTTCCGATGGTTCAGCAGGGTTTCAAGCACCTCCGTGCGCCCATGGAAGGAAAAGCCCAGATAGCCGATGCGGCCCCTTTGCTGTTCCTCCAGGAAGTATTCGAGCGCGCCGTTGGTGAGATACCCCTCCGCCGTGTCGTCCGAGATGCCATGCAGCATATAGAAATCGATGCGATCCATCTGCAGGCGTTCGAGCTGTTCGGCGAATTGCTTGCGCCCGTCCGGCTCGGCCCAGATATTGTACTTGTCAGCCACATAAAAGCTGTCTCGCGGGTATTGGGACAATGCTTCGCCCAGGAATCGCTCCGAATTGCCCTCGTGATATATGAATGCCGTATCGAAATAATTCACGCCGGCGCGATGGCAGGCATCGACAATCGCCTTCGCGCGGGGATAATCGATGGGGCCGCCGGAAGCATCCCCTTCCCGGGGCAACCGCATGTTGCCGTATCCCAGCCTGGACAGGGTCACCGAATCATTGAACTTTTTCGTTTTCATTTCCATCCTCCACCCAAATATCGCGATAGCACCCCTCGTCTTGTTTGATCCCCAAGAGGGATTGCCTTGTTTGAACCCCAAACAGGGTTGCCTTGACAGAACCCCAACCGGGGTTTGCCTTGATGCAGGCAGATGGGCATGGATGGATCATACAACCTGAACATCACTTCAGGTCAAGCCGAATTTTCCGTGATTCGCCTCCGGATTTTGTACAGGATTTGCCTCCTGCTGTAAAAAAGCCTGCTCCGCCACCAGATGGTTCACGAATTGCTGCGCCCGCCGTCCGGAAATGCTGCCGTTCCAGAGGCCCCATTTCACGGCTTCCCGCTCCAGTACATCCTCGGCAATGGCGAGTTCGGGGTGGCGTGCCACAAGCCCGCGCACAATCTCCAGATACGCCTGCTGATCCGGCTTGGGGAACCAGATGGTGACGCCGAACCGGTTGACCAGCGAGATTTTCTCCTCCTTGGTGTCGGATTGGTGGATGTCATCCTCCGTCCGGGCATCCCGGCGGTCCGACCAGGTTTCGCGGATGAGGTGCCGGCGGTTCGACGTGGCATAGATGAGCACATTGTCGGGTGTGACCTCCATGCCGCCCTCAATCACGGCCTTGAGGTACTTGTACTCGATTTCGAACTCCTCAAACGAGAGATCATCCATGAACAGGATGAATTTGTAGTTGCGGTTTTTCACCAGCGAAATTACCTGTGCCAAATCCCGGAACTGATGCTTGTAGATTTCGATGATGCGCAGCCCCTGCGCGTGGTATTCGCCACGCAGCGCCTTGATGCAGGTGGATTTGCCCGTGCCGCTGTCCCCATACAGGAGCAGGTTGTTGGCCCGCGCGCCGCACAGGAACGCCTCGGTGTTTTCCCGCAGCCGCTGTTTCTGTGATTCGTAGCCGATGAGATCGTCCAGCCGCACCTCCACCGCATTGGTGATGGGCTCCAGGCGGACGGGGTCAGACCCCGTGGCGCCAGAGGGGTCTGACCCCGTTGACACCACCCGGAACGCCTGGTTCAGACCGAACAGACCCACACCGTGTGTCTTGTAGAAGTCCGTAACAACTTGGAAAAAAGCCTCCCCGCCATCGGCCCGGCACAATGCTTCCCGCAGGGCCAGCACCTTTTGCGAAACAGCATGGTTGTAAGTTTTCCGATTTTTCGGGAGCGCCCGGTAGTCTCGTATGCGCGAAAAGCAATCGATGTCCAGCGCCTTCTCCAGCGGGGTGAAGTCATGGTGGAACAACTGGTGAAACACCTCAAAATCGCGGATGGCCAGCTGGTTCACACTGCCCTCGCGCGCACCGGTCTTTTCGCAGGCCAGGCTGAACGGATTCTCCGTGGTTGCCAGCACCCAGGCCAGATAACACTGCCAAAGATCGCCGTCAAACCCGTATTCCGTGGACACATCCAGCAATCGGTGAATCTGCGTGTAGAGTTCCGGAACAACCTCCAAATTGCTTGTACCGGCCATTTCGAACCGTCGCACAATCTCCGCCAGCGACAGCAGAATCCCCTGCGGGTCCAGATTCCGATAGACAATGAGTCGTGACAACGCCTGATGCATGTGCCCTCCACAAACGGGTTCCACCAGGGAAACCTGCCAGTCCGGAAGCATCACGGACCTCATGTGCCCCGCGGGTTCCGGATGCCCTCATGATAATCCATCCGGCGGCAGGTTTCAACGCGCCGCCGCAGGCGATGTCTCCACCGGATCCGCCGCGCCACGCAGCATCCGTTTGCGGCCCAGCAGGAACAGCCCCAGGGCGATGAGTATCGGCACAATCATCACCCGGTACATCATTTCGTAGCCGGCGAGCATGTCTCCCGTGCGGCCCTGGACAAGCGTGACCAGCGACCCGGCCAGCGCGGGCATCACCAGAAAGCCCGCGTCCACACCAAGATACAGGGTGTTGCCGGCGATGCTCCTGCGTTCCCGAGGCACCAGCTTCATCGCCAGGGCCTGCATGCCCGGCTGGCAGATGCCGAAGCCGAACGCCGAAACCACGCCGGAGAGGATGAACATGGGCAGTGTGTTCGAAAAGCTGACCAGCAGGAAGGACAGGGCAAACAGGATGAACCCGGGAATGATGGTCCGATCCATGCCGTATTTGTCGGCAATCCGCCCGCTGAGCGGCCGGGAGACAAAGACACTGATGGCGTAGGCGGTGAAGTACAGACCAATGTTCTCCACACCGCCCAGTCCGCCATAGACGACCAGAAACGAGCTGATGCAGGCGTACGAGCCGTTGAGGAAAAACATGATGAGCGCGGGCAATGCCACCTCGCCATCCACCACCTCGGACAGACGGATGCGGAACACGCCGGTTCCAGGCGGTTCAGGCGTTGCGGTCAGCGCGGCGACAATCAACGCGGTGAGCAGCAGCGCAGCCGAGAGAAAAAAAGTGATGTTGTAGCCAAACGCGTCGGACAGCGCCAGCCCCACCGATGGCCCGATGGCCGTGGACGCGGCTTGGCCAAGGGTATACACCCCGATACCGGACGCCATCTTGCTCTCCGGCAGCGCGTTGCTGGCCAGATAAAGCATCACCGGCGCCATGAAGCCCATGCCGACGCCATGGAGCAGCCGGCCCGCCATGACAACCGGAATGCTTTCCGACAGCCCATAAATGAGGAACGCGGTCATGATGATGCCGATATCCATCACCAACAGGCGCTCCTTGCGGAAGCAGCCGGTGGCCGGCCCAACCACCGGCCGAATCGCGATGGCCGTGATGGCAAACATGCCCGCCACCACGCCGATGACGGAGGCCGGGGCTCCCATTTGTTCCACATGCTTGGGCAACAGGGTGCTGGCGATGAACTGGCCCATGCTCATGATGACATTGAGCAGGAAAATGCGGATGAACGCCTTGGTCCAGATGGTCTCCGCATGAGGCGTTGGCGTGGGGTGTGATGACATGGACACATCCTTTCATGGCAAGAGGGCTGGTGTGAACGATATCCCCCATCATATCATTGAACCATGACTATTTATCATACAACCGGTGATCATGCCTGTTGTTTCAGCAGCGCATCGAATTTACGCATCACATCCGGAATGTCGATGCCCTGCGGACATTGTGTCGAACAGGCCCCGCAGCCGATGCACGCGCCCGGCAGTTCATCCGGCGACATGGCGTCAAGGGTGAACCGCAGGGTGTTCGGATTCTCAAAACGGATTTCGTTGTACATCGACAGCAGCTTGGGAATGTTGAGCCCCTGGGGACAGTGCTCCAGACAGTATTCACAGCCCGTGCAGGGCACCATTTCCGTCATCCGCTCCGTGACGCGGGCCAGCAGTGCCTGCTCCTGCGCATTCAGCGGCTGCATGGCGTCAAAGATTTGCAGGTTTTCCTCCAGCTGCGCCATCGTTGTCATGCCGCTGAGCACCACCAGCACATTCGGCAGCCCCTGCAGGTACCGGAAGGCCCAGGCCGCGGGGGTGGCGTCGGAACCCGACTCCGCCAGAATCGCCCGTTCGGCATCCTTCAGATCCGCCAGCCGGCCGCCGCGC
>JAEWSN010000219.1 GCA_023459915.1 Bacillota bacterium | reverse complement strand
GGTGCATCTCGCGCCAGCTGTGGTGGGGGCACCGCATCCCGGTCTGGACCTGTCAGGACTGCGGCGAGGTCATCGTCGCCCGCGAGGATCCCACGGCCTGCACATGCGGCAGCGCCAACCTGACGCAGGACGAAGACGTGCTCGACACCTGGTTCTCCTCCGCGCTGTGGCCGTTCTCCACGCTGGGCTGGCCGGACAAGACGCCGGATCTCGCATATTTCTATCCCACCAGCGTGCTGGTTACGGGCTATGACATCATCTTTTTCTGGGTGGCCCGCATGATTTTCTCCGGCCTGGAACAGATGGGACAGGAACCGTTCCGTCATGTGCTCATCCACGGGCTGGTCCGCGATCCCCAGGGCCGGAAGATGTCCAAGTCCCTTGGCAACGGCATCGACCCGCTCGACGTGATCGACCGGTTCGGCACGGACGCGCTCCGCTACGCCCTGACGGTGGGCACCTCGCCCGGAAATGACATGCGTTTCTCGGAGGAGAAGCTCGAGGCCAGCCGCAACTTTGCCAACAAGATCTGGAACGCGTTCCGCTTCGTGATGATGAACTTCGACGAGGACATCGATTTCTCCGCCGCGGACACTGCCAGGGAGACAATCGCGGACAAATGGATTCTCAGCCGGCTCAACACGGTGGCCCGGGAGGTCACGGAGAATCTGGAGAAGTATGATCTGGCCATCGGGCTTCAGAAAATCTATGAGTTCATCTGGGAAGAGTTCTGCGACTGGTACATTGAAATGGTCAAGCCCCGCCTGTACGACAAGGAGGCGCCGGGCCGGCTTGAAGCGCTGCGCACGCTCAACACCGTGCTGGTGGGCGCGATGAAGCTGCTGCATCCGTACATGCCGTTCATCACCGAGGAGGTGTACAGCCACCTCGTGACCGGGGATGAGAGCATCATGATCTCGAAATGGCCTGCGTACACGGCCGATGTCCTGCACCCGGAGGAGGAGAAGACCTTTGCGACCGCCATGGACGTCATCCGCGCCATCCGGAACATCCGCGCGGAGATGAACATTCCCACGGGCCGCAAGGCCAAAGCCATCCTGGTGACGGAAAATGCGGCGCTCGTCCAGGCGTTCCAGACCGAGGCCGCCAATTTCAAGCGGCTCGCCACCCTGTCCGAGCTGGTCATCCAGTCCGATCGGACGGGGATTGAGGATACAGCGGTCGCCGCCGTCGTTGACGGGGCGGAGGCATATCTGCCGCTGGCGGATCTGGTGGATCTCGACAAGGAGATTGAGCGCCTGGAAAAGGAGCGTGCCAACCTGAACAACGAAGTGGTGCGCGTGGGCAAAAAGCTCGAAAACGAGAGCTTTGTCCAAAAGGCGCCGGCGGCCGTCATTGAGGCGGAACGACAGAAACAGCGCATGTATGCGGACATGCTCGCAAAGATTGAGGAACGGCTGACCGGATTCCGCAAGGCGGTGGGCAAGTGACGCGACGCAACGGCGGCAGAGGAAAGGGGGAGGCGCGCGTGAAGGTGGACAACCGGTTCCGCTTCGTCGTCAGTCTGTTGATGACGGCGGTGATCCTGTGTTCGGGCCCCTTCCTGTGGGATCGCCCGGCGGTGGTCCGCGCGGACGCGGATCCCGTGGTGGATGAAACCCCGGTCCCGGTGTTCACCCCGGCGCCCGTCGTCACCACCTCGGGCGCCATCGCGCCCGCCATCACCCCCGAACCCCTGCCGCCGGAGGAGACGCTGACGGCGCACCAGCGTTATGTGGCGCCCATTGTCGCGCCCGGCAGCACCAACCTGTTGATCTGCGCGCCGGATCCCTCCGCGTGGAACATGGACACCATTGTCATTGCCAGTTTTTCGGAGACGGCGGGCACCCTTTCGCTCATCAGTCTGCCGCGCGACATCTATGTGGACTACAGTGACGCGCTGGAGCAAACCGTGGCGTCGATGATCCCCGGGTTGATGGACGAGCCGGGGATGCGCAAGATCAACGCGGCGCACGCCATCGGGGACAAGATTCATTACAAGGAGGGGGAAGGCCGGTTCGACCGTCCCTATATCGAGTTTCTGGCAGATGTGATTGAGGAAATCTTCGATGTGCACGTGGATGATTACCTGTATCTGCAGACCCGCGGATTCCGGCGCATTGTCGATTATTTTGGCGGTGTGACCCTGAATGTGCCCATCCGGATGTATTATCAGGATCCATTCCAGGATCTGTCCATCGATTTGCAGCCGGGCCGGCAGCACCTGGACGGCACCCAGGCGGAGGGGTTTGTCCGGTTCCGCCAGGGTTACAATGAGGAAGGGGTGCTGGTCAATCACGGCGACCTGTTTCGAAAGGAGAACCAGACAAGGTTTCTCAAGGCGTTCATCCAACAGCACATGACCCTGCGCAACCTCACCCGGTTGTCCGACATTTCCGATTTCATCGGGAAGAATGTCATCACCAGCGTCCGTGGATGGGAGGAGATTGTCCATTATGGCGCGCTGGCGGAAACGGCGGTGGCCGAGGATTATCCCATTGAGTCCGTGCCGCTGCGCATGAAGGATGGTCGCATCGACGGGCTCTCCTATGTGTTGCTGGAGGAGGTTGCGGACCCGGACGACGCGCCTGGTTCGGGAGCGGCGCCGACAGATGGAAGCGATTGAACCTGTTCCGATACGCCTGCAATGCGGCAACCCTTCCGACATCACGCGCGGCCGAACCTTTCGGTCGTCCCTGATGTCGGAAGGGTTTTGTTTCGTCCGGGATGATTGAGGTATATATCTATCGCACGGTTTTCGCTCGCAGGGTAATCGAACGCATGGTGTTCACTCGCGGGGTTTCGCTTTTTTCAAAAAGAGCGGTTGACACTGTCACCCGGCCCGTGGTATCCTATGCAAGCCGTCGTTGCGAGGGCATGTGAAAAGTATCGAAATCGGTTTGTGGAGCGGCTTCAACGCTTCGAAAAATGATGAAATTGATGCTTGACAGATGCGAAACGGACGTGGTAAGATGGTTAAGCCGCCGACGGGAAAGGCCAAAACGCTTGTAACAAGCGGGTTTGAACTCGGTGGACCGGGCAACCGGAACGGACATTGAAAATTGAACATCGTATGAGCATAACAGTCCACAAAGACTGTTGTGAGGAACTCGTTGAAACGTGCTTATAGCACAGTCACATCGCGGAAGCGAATGTGGCAGTTACTGCTGGTAACAGTAGTGACAGTTATTTCGCGAAAGCGATAATAACGACTTTGAGTAATTCACCATCCGGCTTCGGTCGGGTGGAAGCGGATTTTAAGAAACGCAAAACGTTTTTTCTGCAAGGAAGAGACGCTCAAATGAATTTGAGGGTT
>JAEWSN010000218.1 GCA_023459915.1 Bacillota bacterium | reverse complement strand
CCGGTCTGGAAATCGACCACACTGGTCATGGGCCGGTGCTGGACAAAGGCCGCCAGATTGTCTGCCGAGATCCGGACAATGCGCTCCAGTGTCTCCGGGAAATGATATCCACCGGACACATGCGGGGTCAGCAGCAGGTTGGGGGCATGCCACAGCCGGTGTTCCGGCGGCAGGGGCTCCGGATCGGTCACGTCCAGCCCCGCGCCACCCAGCCGTCCGCTTTCAAGGGCGTCACACAACGCCTCCTGGCAAATCGCAGTACCTCGGCCGACATTGAGCAGAATGGCGCCAGGCTTCATCCGCGCGATCCGTCCGGCGTCAAACAACCGGTGGGTGGACGGTGTCGCGGGCAGGCTCAACGCCACCACATCCGCCTGCGGCAGCAGCCGATCGATATCCTCCAGACCGTACACCTCACCCACTCCGGCCGGGGCTTCCCGCGGCACCCGGCGGATGCCGACCACCCGGCTGCCCATGGCATGGCAGCGTTCGGCAAAGTTCAGGCCAATGTCCCCCAATCCCACCACCAGCACCGTGGCACCGTACAGGCCGCCGACCGGGCCTTCGTCGCGCCATTGGGCGTCCTGCTGGTTGCAAAGGTACACATGCAGCTTCTTGGTCAGCATCAGCACCATGCCCAGCATGTGTTCCGAAATGGCCAGACCGTAGGCACCGGTGGCATTGGTCAGCACCGTGCCCTCCGGCAGCGCACCATCCGTGTAGCCGTTCGTGCCGGCGGAATGCAGCTGGAGCCAGCGGAGGTTCTTCGAACCGGCCAGCAGGGAAGGGGACACATTGCCAACCACAACATGCGCCGCCTGCGCCACTTCCGGGGTCACCGCCTCCACCGGCATGTACTGAAAATGCCCATGTGGTGCGGCCTCCTCAAACAGAGCCTTGTGGGCCACGGACAGTGGCAGGGTCACCAGGATCTCCAGATTTTCTTTCATCGTCATGTCGCTTTGCTCCTTCTATCAATACAGGCTTTTCACCACACCACCGTCGATGGCAATGGACTGTCCGGTCACATACGAGGCATTGGCGGAGGCGAGGAACACCACCACATCGGCAAATTCCTTCACATCGGCAATGCGTCCCAGCGGAATGTTCCGTTCCCATCGGGCAAAGGCTTCCCGCTTTGCGTCCGCCTTTCCTGCCGCCGCCTTTTCCGCCAGGTAGTCCAACCGGGCGGTTCTGACATATCCGGGCAGCACGCAGTTGACCGTGATGCCCGCTTGGGCCACCTCATCCGCCAGGGTTCTGGAAAATCCGGTCACCGCGGCGCGAAGGCTGTTCGAGAGCATCAATCCGGACACGGGCTGTTTCACGGCAACCGATGTGGAATGGATGATGCGGCCCCATCCCCGCTCCCGCATGCCGGGCAGAAAGCCGCGCGCGAGCCGAACCGCGCTTTGCAGCAGCAGGTGATACGCCGCATCCCACTGGTCCTCCGTCAAGGTGTCGAATGGTCCGGCCGGAGGCCCGCCGGCATTGCTGAAAAGAATGTCCACATGTCCAAAATGCGACAGGGTTTGTGCAACGGCTGTCGCCACATCGGCTTCCCGGCTCAGGTCCGCCGGCACGCACAGGGTCCGGACACCATGGACCTGCTCCAATTCAAGCGCAACCCGCTCCAGCTTGTGCAGGGTTCGGCCGCACAAGACCACATGTACGCCCTCGGCCGCCAGCCCACGGGCAACACCTTCGCCCAGACCGGAGCCGGCGCCCCCGACAAACGCGATTTTTCCGTTCAGTCCCAATTCCATAGACATCCCTCCATTGACGCGCCGCACGCATGCCTGACCCCATTGCAAAAAGTCGCGAAGCGGGTTGTTGCACCGGGATCATGCCTTCGATTGTATCACAGCCGGCGGATCGGTTCTTCCGGTTCGGCGCCGGTTCGTGTAGAATCAAGGGAGGCTGTGCGCTCCGCCAGCCCGTGCCCGCGCGGCCCGGCCGACGCAGAAAGGACCTGTCACGTGCATCTCTCAACCGTTGAAGCCCTCTCCCAGTTCGCGCAGGAAGCAATAAGAACCGGCCTGCTGGCCATCGATACGGAATTTCTTTCCGGAAAGACCTATTACGCCAAGCTATGCCTCATCCAGCTGGCTGCCGGCGGACAGGCGGCGTATGTCGATCCGCTCGCCCTCAAGGACCTGTCCCCGCTCATCGACATCCTGCTCGACGGGAGCATCCTGAAAATCATGCATGCCGCCTCCCAGGACATGGCACTGCTTTCCAGACTTTGCGGGCGCCCTCCCAAGCCGGTGTTCGACACCCAGGTGGCCGCCACGCTCGCGGGACACGCGTCACAGACCGGCTACGGAAAACTCGTCGCCGCGCTGACCGGCGTGACCCTCGAGAAATCCGAGTCCTTCACGGACTGGTCCAGACGGCCGCTGACAGACAAGCAGGTGCAGTATGCCCTCGATGACGTGATTTACCTTGAGCCCATGTACCTGGCCCTGACGCGGGAACTGGAGGCTTCCGGCCGCCTGGGATGGCTGACGGACGACTTCGAGGCGCTCTCCAACCCGGAAACCTACGAGACCCCCCTGCAGGAGCTGTATCGTTCCATCAAGCACGCAACCAGGTTGAACGGCCGGCAGCTGGCCATTTTGCGGGAAGTGGCCGCCTGGCGGGAGACCGAGGCCCAGCGTCGAAACCTGCCACGCCAATGGGTACTCAAGGACGAGGTGCTGATAGAGCTGGCCCGCCGCAAACCGGCAACACCGGAAGCGCTGGGAGAACTGCGCGATCTCAATCCGCGTTCGCTCGGCGATCACGGCAGGGACTTGCTGGCCGCCATCAGCGCTGGGTTGGCGGTGCCCAACAGCGAGCTGCCCCGCCTGTCACACCGTCCCGCTCCGGACAGCAATCAGGAAGGCGTGGTGAAGCTCATGGGCGCGCTGGTGCGCCTGCGCGCGGAGACACATGGCATCGCGGTTCCGCTGCTGGCCTCCCAGAGTGATCTGGAGGCAATGGCCTCCGGCGACGTGAAGGACAACCCGCTGATGCACGGCTGGCGCAGGGAGATGATCGGGCAGGAACTGCTGCGCCTGCTCGACGGCAAGCTGTCAATGTCCGTCAAAAACGGCGCGGTGATCGTGACCGAGCAGGGATAGGACTTGCCGGCCTTTCTTCTGTATCCCCGCAACAACGCCCCGTTGCACCCCCCCATGGGGGTTCTCGCGCGGGCGTGCGGCAACCGGATCAATTTCGAAAAACCTCTTGCGGAAGCAGGTCGATCTGTCGTATAATGCAAAAGCGGTCCGGCGAGGCATACGCGTCGCCGGTTCGCAAACATGGGGGTGTAGCTCACCTGGGAGAGCGCTTGAATGGCATTCAAGAGGTAAGGGGTTCGATCCCCCTCATCTCCACCAAAAAACTGGAATCGTCATGGTTCCAGTTTTTTTCTGTCTTTCTTTTCCCATCCCGCCATACACCCGTCCGGGTGATGGTGGTGCCGCGCCATGCCGATCGCTTCCACCGTGGTTCTCAGCAAACTTCTTTCCATCAGCCGTTTGCAATAGGGTATAATCAAACCTGCGGCGTTGCCGGCAATCACATGCCGGCAACGCCGCCAAGTCAAAACAGATTGGGGAAACGCATGCACATCGGTCACGAACAGAGACTGGAACGAATCACCGGACAGCTCCAGACCCGCACCAGCCATCGGCCCCTTTCCCTGAAGAAAAAAACCGTCTCCCACATGGTGCCACACCCCGCCAACAGGAAGTATGATGACGACAAGCTGGATATCAGCGACTTCGACGAGATTCTGGAAATCGACACGGAAAACCGGCTTTGCACTGCGGAACCGGGTGTGACCTTTGAAAAGCTGGTTCAGGCCACCCTCCCCCACAACCTGGTCCCCGCCGTGGTCTCCGAGTTCCGGACCATCACCATCGGGGGCGCGGTCGCGGGCTGTTCCATCGAATCCATGTCCTACAAGCTGGGCGGGTTCCATGACAGCTGTGTGGCCTACGAGGTTGTCACCGCAAAAGGCGAGGTGCTCCACTGCAGCCCCGACAACGAACACGGGCTGACCTTCCAGATGATGCACGGCACCTTTGGCACGCTGGGCATCATCACCCGGCTCACCTTCCGGCTCGTGCCCGCCAAGCCGCTCGTTCACGTCACCTATCACAAATACAGCACACTGGATGCATACACAGCCGCCATCTGGTCGCATTACGAGACCCAGGATCTGGACTTTATGGACGGCATCATCCACTCGCCCACGGAATATGTGCTCAGCGCCGGCATGCTTGTCGACAAGGCCCCCTACACCCATCATTACGACTGGACCCGGGTGTATTACCAGAGCACGGCGACACGTGAGGAAGACTTTCTGACCACACCGGACTACTTTTTCCGGTACAACAAGGGCGTGACCAATGTCTATCCCAAAACCTGGCCCGCCCGATTCCTGTTCGGCCGCTTCACCGATTCCAACACCATCCTGAAGCTGGCGGGCACCTTCCGCAAAATCATTCCGCCGGTCATGATTCCCATCACGGTGGACACCTTCATCCCGTTTTCGAAAATGGCGGATTTCATGACCTGGTTCCAACAGGAGATTGGCCATTTCCCGCTCTGGTGCGTGCCCTACCGCCTGGTTCGTCGCTACGAATGGGTGTCGGAAGATTTCCTGCGGGACGTGGATGACGACCTCTTTCTCGACATCGCCATCTATGGCATGCGGCGGGAGAATCCCGAGCATTATCACCGCAAGCTTGAACACAAGCTGGCGGAGCTTGGGGCCATCAAGACCCTCATCTCCACCAATCTGTATACGGAAGAGGAGTTCTGGAACATTTGGAACAAGCCCAATTATGACCAGGTGAAGCAGCGGACGGATCCCGACAACATCTTCCGCAACTTGTATGACAAGACCTGCCGGGCCGCCAGAGGCCTGGCGTAAGAAAGAATAAGTCCCGAAGCGGCAACACCGCTCCGGGACCTTTTTTTTGCGATGATGGACAGGCTTTCCATGTCATAGGGGTGTCTTGTGTCCATCCTGTGTCTGTCCAAAGCCTGCCTTACGCCTGTCTTTCATGCGGTCAGCGCGCCATGAACCGGTCATAGGCCGCCTGGTAGATTTCCAGCACCTTGGGCAGTCCCATGCTGTTGAGCTGATCCAGATACTTGTCGAAGCCGGCCGGGTCGCCTTCGCCTGTGATGTACTTCACCGCGGTTTCCGACACGAAGGTGCCGATGGTGTTGGCCATCTCGTCGAGCTGTGTGCTCTCCTCGGCGGTAAATGTCACGCCGGTGGGGATGGTCCATTTCGCCGACACTTCCTCATTCGGGTAGAACCACAGGTCATTGGCGGCAATGGAGACTTCGCTGTTCTTGAGGTACAGCAGCCGGGTGGCCTGGATGCAGGAACCGCTCCAGGTGGAGCCGCCGTACTTGGAAATCGCGTTGTTCAGGCCGTCCGGATCTTCCGTGACCAACGGCAGGTATTGCACCTCGTTGTTCGCGTCATAATCCCAGGAAACACCCTTTGTGCCATAGTTCCAGTACAGGTTGCCCTCCTCTGTATACGCGTAGTCGAGCAGGCCCATCGCGGTCTTGAGTTCGTCGTCCGTGCAGGCCGTGGTGATGACCGACGCCACATTGCCGATGCCGTAGCCGCCAAACACCATTGACAGCGTCCCGTCGTCTCCTGTGGGATACTGCAGGCCCGTCCACTCAGCCCCGTTGCCGGCGC
>JAEWSN010000217.1 GCA_023459915.1 Bacillota bacterium | reverse complement strand
AGCGAAAGCAAATCTTGCGAAAGCAATCAACCAGATGAGCAAGAGGTATGTAGATTATGGTTTTTCGCGAGAGAAAGACGTAGCGCAACTTGAAGTTGGTAATGGTATTCAGTTGTATTATATCGATCCGGGGTTGCTGGAAACTTCAAAAGGGGACAGTTTGCTCGCGCTTGTACAGAACAAAAGTCAACCCGTATGGCGATTCACTCTGATGGCGGATCAGAAGCCGCAAACATTCTTATTAGTTGGTCAAGGAGAAAATGGATATCATTTGCTTGGCTATGGGGGCAATGCGAATCTTTATGAGCAAAGTTTTCAGCGACTATCGGCATTGATTGCTGAAAAAGGTATCCCAGCAAAGCCTGTTTTGGTTCAAGCTGCAATGGACTTTTTTCTGGTTGCCGACACAGGAACAGAAGAACTGGTTCTGCCTGTTGAGAATAATTTTCTAAATGATGAATATTTGCTTAATCATTTTCTTTCCGTACCAGAACTAATTTCTGCTATGCAAAAGTCTTTGAAGGAATCCGATCCGACCATGGCAGGTAGCGGTTCGATATTTGAATATCTTTCTCGGATTCCAGCTGACAGTGTGCTGACAAAACCTGAAGTTAATCCAGTATCGTGGAAGGTTTTGATGACGATTGCAGTAGCAGCTGGGATGTTGATCATTCTTCTGGTTGCAGGAATTCGATGGATGAGGACTCATTCATTCCGAATGCATAGATGATCCCCTGACGTATTCAGGTCTGCGCTTTTTCTTTTGCGGTCATGACCTGTCCAACCCCATCGAGTACGTGATCCGGCCGGTAGGGGAAGGTGCCAAGATCCTCGCGGGAGGTAACCCCGCTGAGCACCAGTACGGTTTCAATCTCGGATTCGATGCCGGCGATGATGTCGGTATCCATGCGATCTCCGATGATTACGGCCTCTTCCCGTTTCACCCCAAGCTCGCGAAGGGCATTGCGCATGATCAGCGGGTTGGGTTTTCCGACGAAATACGCGGTGCGTCCGGTGGACAGCTCTATCGGGGCAATGAGTGCACGGGTTGCCGGAACGATACCGCCTTCAGAGGGGCCGGTGAGATCCGGATTGGTGCCGACCAGCCGGGCACCGTTGAGGACCAGCCGGACAGCCCGTTCCACGCGTTCGTAATTGTAGGAACGGGTTTCACCGACGATCACATAATCCGGGTTGATATCGTTCATGGAAAAACCCGCGTCATACAGTGCCTTGTGCAAGCCAGGCTCTCCGATGACATAGGCGCTGCCGCCCGGCATTTGGGAGGCGACAAACGCTGCCGTGGCCAGCGCGCTGGTGTAGAAGTTCTCCTCCGGCACCTCGATGCCAAGGCGGGCGAGTTTCTGGGACAATTCGCGCGGAGAACGCTCACTGCTGTTCGTCAGAAACAAAAACCGTTTCTCTTCGCTGCGCAACCAATCCACAAATTCCGGAACACCAGGCAAAAGGCGGTTTCCGTGATAAATCACACCGTCCATGTCGCAAAGAAAAGCCTTTTTGTCAGCCAACAGCATGGTTGCCTCCCAAGGTGCATGTCGCACCAACTCCATCATAGCGAGGCGGGACGGCGAATGTCAAACGCGCAAGGTTCCCCCATGCGAATCTGTTATCCAAACGGTACAATGGTGCCGTGGAAGACCACGCGTTGTGGCAGGAGGCATTGATATGACAATTTCTACGTTGAAGTGCAATCACATCACCAACCCGCTCGGGTTTACCATGGGGATTCCGGTGTTCAGCTGGAAAACGGAAAGTGAAACCGCGTCCTTCCAGGCGGCGGCGCGGGTGGAGATTTCGCTGGAGGAGGCATTCGGCACCCTTGTGCACGACAGCGGTCTGCGGGCGGAGGTGGACAGCCTTGCGTATTCCCCGGTTCCCGCGGTGGTGCTTGCGCCACGCACACGGTATTTCTGGCGTGTGACGGTTCAAGCTGACAATGGGGATGTCGCTGTTTCTGATGCCGCCTGGTTCGAAACCGGAAAAATGGACGAGCCCTTTGTGGCGGATTTTGTCACGGCACCGGATAAAGACGTACCCCCATTGCTGCGCAAGTGTTTTTCCTTGAACCCCACCCGCAACATCGTGTCCGCCAGGCTGTACGCTTCGGCTGCCGGTCTGTATGAGGCGGAAATCAACGGGAAAAAGGTGGGGGATGAGTTCCTGGCCCCCTTCTGCAACAAGTACAGCGCCTGGATGCAGGTGCAGACCTATGATGTGACGGCGCTGCTGCGCGCCGGCGACAACTGTCTGGGCGTGATGCTCGGAGACGGCTGGTACAAGGGCCGTTTTGGCTTTGATGGCGGCGCGTCCCAGCTGTTTGGGGATCGGCTCGGGTTCCTGGGTGAACTGCATGTCCGGTATGCAGATGGGTCCACGGAGGTCGTGTCGACAGACACCACCTGGCAATCCGCCCCGTCACATATCGTGTTCTCCTCGATCTACGACGGGGAGCATCAGGACATGCGCAAAGCCATTCCCGGCTGGTCAACCCCTGAAATGGCGGTTGGCGGCGAATGGCAGGGGGTGGAGATCCTCGATGTTGACAAATCCCTGCTGATGGATCGGCTCAGCCTGCCGGTCATCGTGAAGGAAACCCGCAAGCCGGTTGCGGTGCTTACAACCCCGGCCGGAGAAACCGTGCTGGATATGGGCCAGAACATGGTTGGCTGGGTCACCTGCGAGGTCAAGCTGCCCGAAGGTGCCGAGCTGGTGCTGTTGCATGGGGAGATTCTGCAGAACGGCAATTTCTATCAGGACAACCTGCGCGACGCCAAACAGGCGTTCCGATTCATTTCCGACGGCAAGCCGCACACCCTTCGCCCGCACTTCACCTATTACGGCTTTCGCTATGTGAAGGTGGAGGGCTGGCCGGGAACGCCAACCGTGGCGGATTTCACGGGCTGTGTGGTGTATTCGGACATGGATCGCACGGGCTGGCTGGAGACTTCGGACAAGAAGGTGAACCAGCTCATCGCCAACGCCCTGTGGGGTCAGAAGGGCAATTTTCTGGATGTGCCGACCGACTGCCCGCAGCGCGACGAACGCATGGGCTGGACCGGGGATGCCCAGGTATTCTGTGCCACGGCCACCTTCAACATGGACACGCACGCGTTCTACCGCAAATACCTGTACGACATGCAGAAGGAGCAGGAGCTCTCCGGCGGGGTGGTGCCGGTGGTGGTCCCCAACATGATCCGCAATACGGGGTATGTGATGACCTCTTCGGCGTGGGCGGATGCCACGACCATCATTCCGTGGACCAGTTACCTGTTCAGCGGAGACAAGTCCGTGCTCGAAGCCCACTATCCCAGCATGAAGGCATACATTGAAACCCTGCGCGCCCAGGACGACGGCAGCCGGCTGTGGAAACCGGATTTCAGCTTCGGTGACTGGCTGGCGCAGGATGGGCCGAGTCCGTATGCCCCCATCGGCGGTACGAACATCCACCTCATCTCCACGGCATACTACCACTATTCCACCACGCTGACCGCGCGCGCGGCGGCGGTGCTGGGCAATGTGACCGACGCGGAAGCCTATTTCAGGCTGGCAGACGAAATCCGGGCTGCCTACCAGGCGGAGTTCCTTTCCGCCACCGGCCGGCTGGCCGTGGACACCCAGACCGCCGCGGTGGTGTCGCTGTTCATGGACCTCATGGCGGACAAGGATCGGGAACGCGTGGCGGCACGGCTGCAAGCGCTGCTCAAAACCAACAACTTCTATCTCAAGACCGGCTTTGTGGGCACACCGTACCTGTGCCGCGTGC
>JAEWSN010000216.1 GCA_023459915.1 Bacillota bacterium | reverse complement strand
GCAACCCGGGGGTGATGGGGTTGATGTCGGCCGGATTGCGGCGGGTGAAGATGGCGACCGCCACCATGTCCGGGTTCTGGCGGATGGCGGCTTCCACGCCGCGTCCAAGGTTTCCGTAGCCTGCGATACCGATGCGAATGGCCATGTGATTGCTCCTTTTCTGCTGCGGACGCTTCTTGTACCGCAGGGGCTGGTGTTCCTGCCTGCCGGGGCGGTTTTACGCCGCAGAGGCTTGTGTTGTCGAATTGGCGTTGCGGTTGTATGGACATATCCGCAAACACCGGTCGCGGTCATCCATGGGAGCGGATGGATGCCACGAAACAAGTGTGGTTCCGCCCCATTGCGAACCTGTGATGACTGTACCATAAAATAGTCGTATAATCAATTACTACTATTCGGGTTCGGGTGCCCTGGAAACCCGATTTTCTTGACTCCATCCGTGAAACATGGCATGATGATTCAAGTCGAGCACGCGCTGTTGCCCTTTGTGCCGGGAACAGCCCTCATCATGCGCCCATAGCTCAGCAGGATAGAGCGTCGGTTTCCTAAACCGCAGGTCATGGGTTCGAATCCCTTTGGGCGTGCCAATCAGAACCCCGTCACGGAGCGTGTTTCCGATGATGGGGTTTTTGTTTTCATTTTGATTTGGATTGATTGGCACAATGACAGCTTTCGAATGGAAAGGCAGGTGTGGCATGCCAAATTCCGTGAAAATCTTGAAGCGATATCGCACTTTTTGTGTTCAGGAGCAGCATCGGTATTCTTCTACCAACAGCAAAGGGGATCAGGGCAAATGGCGGATTGGAGACGTTTGGATAAAGGCTGACACGCAGGGGTATGAGGGCTTGGCTGAAGAGCTTGGAACGCTTTTGCTGACGTGCGTTGAGGATGTTCCACATGTTTCGTATGCTGTCTGTACGCTCAAGATTGGTGACGTGGTGCGGCACGGTTGTTACAGTCACAGCATGTTTCTGCATGAGGAAGAAGCATTTGTTTCATTGTCCAGATTGTTTGAACAACGTGGGCTGCTGTTTGAAGACTTGCTCCAAGGGCGTTCAACACAAGAGGGGATTGCCTCTGTTTTATCCTTTCTGGAATCAAACTATGGGTTGCATCTGGAGGATTACCTTTGCAAAACCCTGTATGTGGATCTGTTGATGGCAAATGAAGACCGGCATCCCAACAACCTCGGGGTCATCCGTGACATGAAAGCAAATCAGTATCGGATGGCACCGATATTTGACAATGGACTGGCTTTTTTGGCGAGAAATGCCTTATGGGGTAAGTTTCCTGTGGAAGTTGCCTTGAGAAGGCTCAAGTATGAACCATTTGGCAACCGCCAGGTTCAGGCATTGCGGAAGTTGTTTCCCGATTATAAACTTCGGATAAATAAGGATTTGTTGGACAAACGGTTGTCGGAATACACAAATTCCCTTTATTCCGAACAGACTGTGGCAAGGGCCATTGCTGTCCTGAACCATCAACTGGATGCCTATGAGGGAAATGTATGGACAAGACGGTGAACCTCTCGTTCGACTACATGCTCAAGGACCGGCCCGTGGCCCATGTGGAGGTGTTGTCTGACGGAACGATCCGCTGTGAGCGTTTCACTGAGGATGTGATGGACAACCCGTTGCCTTTTGGCAACACGCCCGAAGGGCTCGAATGGTTTTGGAAATCACGCTGCTTTCCGCCAACACGGGATGGCGTGGATGACCTGCTCAAGCTGCTTGGGTTGAAGTATTACAGCCCGCTGGGCATTGTCAGAAAAACAAGAGGTCAGCAAAACGACGACTTCTATTGGGTGCGGTTCGAGGGAGATACCGTATCCTATCAGGACATCAAATTGCGTGATTGAGCAACGAAGCATGCGCGGCAAGAATCCGTGCGATTGACAAAGGAGGCGAACATGAACCTGAACATTCAAAGCACCATCAAGCTGAACAACGGCGTGGAGATTCCCCGCCTTGGCCTGGGCGTGTTCCGCGCCAAGGACGGAGAGGAAACCGCCAATGCCGTGCGTTGGGCGCTGGAAGCCGGATACCGGCACATCGACACTGCCGCGGTGTATGGTAATGAGGAAGGCGTGGGCAAGGGTATCCGTGACAGCGGTGTGCCGCGCGAGGAGATCTTTCTGACCACCAAGCTGTGGAACGACGAGATGCGTGCCGGCCGCCAGCGCAAGGCGTTTGATGAGAGTCTGGAACGGCTGGGCGTTTCCCATGTGGATTTGTATCTCATCCACTGGCCGGTGAAAACGAAATATGTCGAATCCTGGATGGTCATGGAGCAGTTGTATCAGGAAGGGCTTGCCCGGGCCATCGGCGTGAGCAACTTCCTGGAGCATCATCTGGACGATTTGTTGAAGACTGCCACCGTTGTGCCGGCGGTGAACCAGGTGGAATGCCATCCGCGCCTGTCGCAAAAACCGCTCAAGGCCTATTGTGACAAGCTGGGCATTGCTTTTGAATCCTGGAGCCCGCTGGGCGGAAGCCGCGACGGGAACCTCACCACGAATCCCGAATTGGCAGCCATCGGCGCGAAGTACGGGAAATCGGCCGCGCAGGTCATTCTTCGCTGGCACCTCCAGCACGATTTCATTGTGATTCCCAAGTCCGTTCACAAGGATCGGATTGAGGCGAATGGCAATCTCTTCGACTTTGCCCTGTCAGACGCGGACATGGCGGCCATTGACGCGATGAACATGGATGCGCGCGTGGGTTCCCATCCGGACACCTTTACGTTTTGATATTACTCCGGCCGTTGAATGTCAAAAACAATTTCATCCTGAATGATTCTCTCACAACGGCCGGAGTTATGACCGTTTCGGATATTTTGACGCCACCGCAATAGCGTGAATCAGCGTGACGCGCAACCGCGAAACGGATCGACGTAAAACCGATTGATGCAAACAGATCGACGCGCAACAGGAACAACCTGCGCGAACCCGACAACATGAGCAAAAAGATATGAAATGTGAATCCAGCAACCGACAACAACACAGCATGAACGCAGGCGACATCGGGCCCTTGCCCGATGTCGTCTCTGTCATGCGTCAATTGGCCCGGGAAGCGTCCGTTGAGATTCTGAGACACTATGCGGACGCGCCCAACGCCAGGCACAAGGCGGATGGCAGTCCGGTCACCCCGGCGGACGAGGCGGCCAACCACATCATCTGCCGGGGACTGCGGCAGGTATTTCCGGGCGTGCCCATTCTTGCGGAGGAATCCGCGGATCCTGCGGAACGGCATGGCGCCCGCTGGCTGTTTGTGGTGGATCCGCTCGACGGTACCAAGGAATACATTGCGCGCAACGATGAGTTCTCGGTCAACATCGCGCTGTTGGAATGGGATCGGCCGGTGGCGGGCGTGGTCATGATGCCGGTCGGCGGTCGGATGTTTTGGGCCGCAAAAGGTGCCGGGGCGTGGACGGATGACGGCACGCGAACGGATGACGGCGTGCGGACGGATGATGGCACGCGAACGGATGACGGCACGCGAATGGATGATGGCAGTCAACCCGAAGCACCGTCCTGGCGACAACTCCATGTATCCAGCCGGACCAGCGCGCTCGTGCTGGCCGTCAGCCGGTCCCATCCCTCCGCCAAAACAGAGCGGCTCATGCGCCACCCCCTTGTGGCGCGGACGGTCGTGGCCGGGTCCTCCCTCAAGGGGTGTCTCATTGCCTGTGGGGAGGCGGATGTCTATTTTCGGTACGGTCGAACCATGGAATGGGACACCGCGGCCATGCAGATCATCGTGGAGGAGGCCGGTGGCGTGGTGTGCCGGCCGGATGGCACGCCCATGCGCTACAACAAGACCGTGCCGGACAACCCGAATGGCTTTGTGGTGATGAATCGCCGGGAGAACCTGAGTCTGGCGGCTGAAAATTGAACGGTCGCATCCGTGCTGGACGCGACCGCGCAATGGAATGATCTGGATTGATTGCACGGTCGGATTGTGGTCAGGGATGCTTCAGCCGCAGCGCGCCGGGGTGAATGGTCACTTCCACCCGCGTTTCCGTGGACAATTCGCCGTCGATGTTGACGGCAAGCGGCTGTTCGCTTTCCAGCAGCAGGCGGGTAAACGTGTCGAACCGCACTTCCTCCATGGCGCCGTGCTGTCCCTTGATGAACTTGGGGAAAAACTTCAGGATGCGCATGCGCGAGAGCGGGGACACCCGGCAGACGTTGAGCAGGCCATCCCGCAAATCGGCTGAGGGAACGGGCTGCATGCCGCCGCCGTAAAAACGGCCGTTGGCAAAGGCGGCAAGCAGAAGGATGTCCTTCTCCGGTTCTCCGTCGTTGAGGGTCATGGTGACTTCGTGCAGATTCCGCTGAATCAGCGCGGTGAGCACCCCCATGACATAGGCCAGGGAGCCGGGAACCAGCGGCAGCTTCTTGTAGCGGTTGGTGCGGATGACCACCTCGGCGTCGAAGCCTGCCGAGGCGATGTTGAGGAACCAGCGGTCGTTGAGCCTGCCGAGATCGGTCTTCTCCACGCGCGCGTCAATGAGCGCCTCGAGCAGCAGCACAGGGTCATGCACATCGGTCAGGGAGCGGATGCTGTCGTTGCCCGTGCCGCAAGGCAGGATGCCCAACGGCGCCTCCGTCAGTGCCAGTCCGTTGACAATCTCGTTGAGTGTGCCGTCTCCGCCAACCGAGTACACATGGATGTCCGGCTGGTTGGCCACGGCCTCCCGCGCCAGGATGGTGGCGTGCCCGGGGCCCCAGGTCTTGAGGATGCGCCAGTTGAGGGCGGTGTTCTCGAACCGGTGGCGGATGTGCTCCGCCATGGCATTTGCGGCGCCCTTGCCGGCTGCGGGATTGACGATGAACAGATGCTCCAACGAAAGGTTCCTCCATGCGGCGCTGTCACGCGTGTTCCGTTCGCGTGCGGGACGGGTGCAAGCATTTGGGGATGCGGTGGTGCGTGCCCGAGCTTGCCAATTACCGCATATTATACACCACGGACATCCGTCTGGACATTGCCAGTTGCATTTGCAGGCATGAAGCACTGCGAAGACTTGTGAAGCATGGCGCCCGGCAACTTGTACGGGCACGGGGGATCCTCTATAATGGACATGACCTCGACGCTTCCCTTTGGAAACTGGCGCGGGGATTGGATGGTACATGGATGCTCCAATGGTTTGAAGACGCAAAATCCATCGCCGAGCGCGATCCGGCGGCAACGGGTCCCTGGCAGGTGGTGTTCCAGTATCCCGGGTTCAAGGCCATCCGCCTGCACCGGCTCGCCAATTGGCTGCACCGGCACGGCAGGCGGTTTATGGCGCGCGCGGTTTCCCAGCACGCCCGGCATCGCACAGGCATCGAAATTCATCCCGGCGCCACCATCGGCAACCGGGTGTTCATTGATCACGGCATGGGTGTGGTCATCGGGGAGACGGCGGAGATCGGTGATGACTGCACCATTTACCAGGCGGTGACCATTGGGGGCACCGGCAAGCATTGCGGCAAGCGGCATCCCACCATCGGCGCAAATGTGTTGATTGGCGCGGGCGCGAAAATCCTCGGCCCCTTCACCGTGGGGGACAATGCCAAAATCGCCGCCAACGCCGTTGTGCTCGACGAAGTGGACGAGGACACCACCGTGGTGGGTGTGCCGGCCCGGCCTGTCCGCAAGGGTGATCACAAAATCCGCTCCTCCTACGAGCTCGACCAAATCCACATGGGAGACCCGGTTTCCCAGGATTTCTGCCGCATGCGCACGGAGTTGCAGCGGCTGCGGGACGAACTGCTTGCCTGCGAGGACGTGGTCACCGGAATCAAGGAACGGTCGGACGAAAACGGCTGTCCCAAGCGGCTGCGCCGCATCCAGGCCGGCGAGCCCTGTCCGCGCGAAACCACGGAAGGCAAGCCCTGTCCCAGACAGGTGGACGCTGAACATCCCTGCCCGTACGAGACCGTTGAGAACAGCGAGGAGGAGGCACCATGAGACTGTACAACACGCTGACCCGCGAGAAGGAACCATTCACGCCGCTCGAACCGGGCAAGGTTCGCATGTACTCGTGCGGCCCCACGGTATACAATTTCTTTCACATCGGCAACGCAAGACCGTTCATTGTCTTCGACACCCTGCGCCGGTACCTGGAGTACCGCGGGTATGAGGTGACCTTTGTCCAGAACTTCACCGACATCGATGATCGCATGATCAAGCTGTCCCAGGAGGCCGGCGTCACGCTCAAAGCCTTTGCGGACCGCTATATCAACGAATACTGGCAGGACGCCAACGGATTGGGGATCAAGCCGGCGGATGTGCATCCCCGCGCCACCGAGAGCATTCCGGAAATCATTGAACTCATTGGAAAACTGATGGAGAAGGGGCATGCTTACGAGGTGGAAGGAGACGTCTATTTCGACACGCATTCCTTCAAGGGATATGGCAAGCTTTCCCACTACAATCTTGAGGAGCTGGAGGCCGGTGCCCGCATCGGCGTGGACGAGCGCAAGCGCGACGCCATGGACTTTGCGCTCTGGAAGGCCCAAAAACCGGGAGAACCGGCGTGGGAATCCCCCTGGGGACCCGGACGTCCGGGTTGGCATGTGGAATGCTCGGCCATGGCCTGCCGCCACCTTGGCGAGACCATCGACATCCACTCTGGCGGGCTCGATCTCATTTTTCCGCACCACGAGAACGAAATCGCCCAGAGCGAGGCGGCCAGCGGCAAGCCCTTTGCGCGCTACTGGCTGCACAACGGGTTTATCAATGTCAACAACGAGAAGATGTCCAAATCCCTGGGCAACTTCTTCTCCGTGCGCGACATCACGGCGAAGTATCCCTACGAGGTCGTCCGTTTCTTCATGCTGTCCGCGCACTACCGCAGCCCCATCAATTTCAGCGACGACTTGCTTGAAGCCGCGCAGAACGGGCTCGAGCGGTTGTATGCCTGCCGGGACAACCTGCGGTTCCTGCTTGGAACGGGTGCCGGTGACGCTGTCGGGGTGCCCGCAGACACCGGGACTGACGCCCACGCCGGGGCGCCCGCAGACACCGGGACTGACGCCCACGCCGGGTCGGACGCCCACGCCGGGTCGGATGCGCCGGAAGGCTCCGATGCCCTGTTTGCGGCCTACCGCGACCGGTTTGTCGAGGCCATGGACGATGATGTGAACACCGCGGACGCCATCGCTGTCCTGTTCGATCTGGTGCGCGACATCAACACCCAGGTTGCCGATTGGCAAAAAGGGGGTCTGACCCCATTCGCGCGGCGCAGCATGCAGGAAGGACTCGATTTGCTGATGGAATTGGCAGGGGTGCTGGGGCTGCTGGGCCGTGACCAGGACGCCGCGCTCGATGCGGATCTGGAAGCGGAAGTGGAAGCGCTCATCGCGCAGCGGCAGACCGCCCGCAAGGAGAAGAACTGGGCGGAGTCCGATCGCATCCGTGACAAGCTCAAGGACATGGGCATTGAATTGCAGGATACGCCCCAGGGCGTAAAGTGGTCGAAAAAGGTTTGAAACGATAAGACGGTAAGACGGTAAGACGGTTCAAACTCCCCTGCAGGCGCCACGCGCGGCAAGCGGGTGGAGAGGGCCTTGAAAATTGTCAAGAGCCGGCATATGGTGAACATGTGCCGGCTTTTTGCCGTCGGCACACGCGTCGGAGAGGAGGCGTGCCATGAACAGAAATGCCCGCCAACGGCCGTTTGTCATGTTGTTGATCATCGCGTTGCTCTTGTGGGGTCTGACCCCGCTCCACGCTGACACCGTTTATCAGAAGGCGTCCGAATGGGCGAAACCCGAATTGGATACGGCCGCGCAAAACGGATTGATTCCGCAGCGGCTCATGGGCCAGGACATGACCCGCCCGGCCACACGCGAGGAGGTGTGCGAACTCGCGGTGGCCCTGTATGAAGCCATCACGGGAACCGTGGTGGCGCCAAAGTCACCCAATCCCTTTACAGACACCAGCAATCCCGCGGTCCTCAAGGCCTTTGCGCTGGGTGTCACCTCCGGTGTGTCCGCGACATCATTCGCGCCGGACAAAACCATCACGCGCGAGGAGGTGGCCACCTTGTTCGGCCGCACGCTGGGCAAGGCGTTCCCCGGAGAGGACAGAACCCCGCCATCCACGCCTGTGTTCGAGGATCAGGCGCTCATCAGCAGCTGGGCATTGGAGCACGTGCTGCAAATGAACCGCATCGGGGTGCTGAAGGGGGCAAACAACCGGTTCATGCCGCGGCCCCTCACCCCGGCGGATGTCGCGTCCGGGTATGGCAACACAAGCCGTGAAGCGGCCGTGGCCATCTCATTGCGAAGCCAGGTTCATTACACCGACGTTCCCGCGCAGCCAGCCGATCCCGCCACATCGACTGTGTCCCCCACACCGGTTGCAACCCCGGCAGTGACGCCGGTACCCTCGGGTACGCCATCGCCGGCTGTGACGCCGGTACCCTCCGGCGGGCCGACACCCACGCCACCCGGCGTCTTCAACCCCGGACTCATCCTGGATCTTGAGCCGCTGAGTCTGGTGAACCGGCTCTCGTTCAATGTGGTTGCAGACAACGGCATGCCGGCAGTAAAACTCAAGGACAACCGCATCTATCCGCTGTTGCCGCTTGAGCCGCGTCTGCCGGTTGTGGAAGTCCTGCCGGCCAATCTGTATCCTACACCGGTGGACGTCACGCAGTTCCAGATTGTCCCACCGCCGGCCACGGTGGACCACCGCGCGGTGCAGACCACCATCAAGGATCAGGCGGGAAGAAACACCTGCGTCAGCTTTGCGCTGGCGGCGGCTATGGAAGCCGTTTACATTCGTAAAGACCCGGTTCGGTACAAGGATATCGATTTGTCCGAACAGTATGCAAACTACATTCAAAAAATGGCTCGGTTGGTTGATCCGCCCCGGCCGGAGGCCTACCTGCGGGAGAACTCCCTGGGGCGCTGGGGCTGGAGCAGCATTTTATACGCCACCACGTTGTTCAACACGTACTATGGCGTGCCGGAAGAGTCCTTGCTGCCTTATATCGCGGGCGGAGCGTACGAGAATACGAACCAGTATGGTGACGATCCCCGGATCGATCCGGACAACAACAGCGAGACCCAGCGCAGAATCAATGATGTGAACCTGACCGCGCCGGACTACTCGCGGAGCGCCATCGCCGGCGCCAAATACGGCATCAGCAAATTTTCGTACCTGCAAGACTGGCAGTTGACGGATCCCAGACATTTCGAAAACGTGCTGGCGGCCGGGTACGACGTCATATTCGGCATGGAGGTCACGGGGCCTGACCCGACACCGGACAACAACATCTGGAATGCCGGCACGGAGAAACACGGCGGACACGCCATGCTGATGGTTGGCTATGATGAGGCGCGGCAGGTGTTCATCGTGAAGAATTCCTGGGGGAGCGACAATCCGTATGAGGCTGGTTACACCCTGCTCGGCTATGATCAAATCACCTCCGGGAATGTGGGTTCGGCCGCCTATATCGTGGATGTCGTCACCAATTTGGACGCCGGATATCGTGAAGAACAGCGGTTTTTGGGGCGCTGGAACCTCAACCATGACGGCTGGCGGGGCACGCTGGACATCAACAGGATCCCGGACTTCTACCAGAATCATTACCTTGCCAAGAGTACGTTTGGAACGGCGGACAACCGGATTGGCACCTTTTTCAGCCACGATGGTTATACCTATCGGGTGAACGGCACGATGGAAGGCAACAAGATTGTGTTCCGGATCGATGGCAACAACCGGAACCAGGATTATGACAACATGACCGGAAAGCCATATACCGGCTACATCTTCAGCCGCGACCCGGAAACCATCGCGGGGACATTTGTCGATGGCGGCACAACCTATGGGTTCCACGCCACGCAAGGGGACTGGCTGCAACCGGACACCTCACCCGGTGGCGCGTTTGCCGGCGCGCAATACATCGGCAACTGGTCGCTCAATCATGACGGCTGGCCGGGGACGCTCACCATCACGTCAGTGAACCCGTTGACCGGGGCGCTGAGCGCGTCCTATCGGAATGCCCAGGGCGAGGTGTTCCCGGTAACGGGAAAGGTGGGAGCCGGAGGCCGGGCCATCACCTTCAGTATTGCGTTTGACGCCGCCAGCCCGCAAGTCTTCAACGGGTACATTTATTCATGGGATCGCGGCATCATGAGCGGGATCACCCTTTGGGCCGGATTGCCGTTCGGCTGGGTGGCGGAAAGGCATGACCTGGTGCTGCAGATGCCGTCAATCCCGTTTCGATGATGGGGTCAGACCCCGACGTAGTTCAGAGTTGTTCAATGGAGCAGACCCCCAACCCGTTTCCTGCGCGCTCCCGTATACACATGCGGGGGCGCGTTTGATTCTGCCTGTCGCAGACCGTATACTGGGCAGAGAGATGAACGAGATGTGATGAATGACAGACATATAAGGATAAAGGGGAACCCATGGCAAAAGCGGGAAAAGTGAAAACCAAATACGTTTGTTCGGAGTGCGGGTATGAGAGCGGAGGTTATCTTGGAAGATGCCCTGCCTGCAACGCATGGAACTGCATGGTGGAGGAAGTGGTTGCGAGTCCGGGGAAGAGCTCAAGAAAACTGGTTCCCGGCACCTCCAAGCCACTGATGCTCAATGAAATCAGCACGGAATCCGGCATGCGATACACAACCGGCTATGGGGAGCTGAACCGCGTGCTCGGCGGCGGGGTGGTTCCCGGTTCGCTGGTGCTGGTGGGAGGAGACCCCGGGATCGGCAAGTCCACACTCATTCTGCAGATGTGCGAGGGGTTGGGCATCACACACCGCGTGTTGTATGTGTCCGGAGAAGAGTCCGCCACGCAGATCAAGCTGCGCGCAGATCGGCTCGGTGTACGCCGGGACGGCATTTTGATGCTGGCGGAAACCTCTTTTGAGCAGGTGGAGGCGGCCATCCAGCAAACCGCGCCCTCTGTGGTGATTGTCGACTCCATACAGACCATTTACAGCGACACCATCACCAGCGCGCCCGGCTCGGTGAGCCAGGTGCGGGAGGTGACAGGTCAGCTGCTGCGCATTGCCAAGCAGCAGGAAATCACCATCTTTGTCGTGGGTCATGTCACCAAGGAAGGTGCCATCGCCGGGCCGAGGGTGCTCGAGCACATGGTCGACACCGTGCTGTATTTCGAGGGGGAGCGGCACCAGGATTATCGCATTCTCCGCGCGGTGAAAAACCGTTTTGGTTCCACCAATGAGATTGGATTGTTCGAGATGGGGGAGAAGGGGTTGATTGAAGTCACCAATCCTTCCGGCATCCTGCTCGATGGCCGGTCCAAGGAGCAGCCGGGTTCTGTGGTGGCGGTGTCTTTGGAAGGCACCCGCCCCATGCTCTTGGAAATCCAGGCGCTTGTCAGTCCCTCGAGCTTCAACAACCCGCGCCGCATGGCGACCGGGCTCGATTACAACCGCCTCACCATGCTCATTGCCGTCTTGGAGAAAAAGGTCGGCATGCCGCTGCACACCTTCGACGCGTATCTCAACGTGGTGGGCGGCATCCGGCTGGACGAGCCGGCAGCGGATTTGGGGGTGCTGGCGGCCATTGTGTCCAGTTATCGAAACCGGCCTGTGGATCCGGGCATGGTGTTTTTTGGGGAAGTCGGCCTCACGGGCGAAGTGCGTTCCGTGGGACAGACGGAGAAACGCATCATGGAGGCGGCCCGGCTTGGATTCACCCGCTGCATGGTGCCTGCTTCGGATGGGAAGCTGGACAGGCGTCAGCAGAACGGCATCGAGGTGGTGCCGGTTCGGACGGTGGAGCAGGCACTGGAGTTGATGTAAAAAGTTGACTGAGCCCGACCCCTTTTGCTACAATGGGTTCAACTTCATAGCATCCTTATCAAGAGAGGTGGAGGGATAGGGCCCGATGAAACCCGGCAACCGGCTGCAAGGACACGGTGCCAATTCCCGCGGGTTTCACACCTGGCAGATGAGGAAAAGGGCATTGTCTCTTCGTCTGGTTTGTGGACCGGCGCAAGAGATTTTTTGTTGCCTTTTTTGTGAACCCAGATTGCTTTTTGCCCGAACACCGAAAGGAGACCCTTATGTCAAACCGCAGACTCTTCACCTCCGAATCCGTGACCGAAGGACATCCCGACAAGATGTGCGACAACATTTCCGACGCCATCCTTGACGCCATGCTCCTGCAGGATCCCAACGCCCGCGTGGCCTGTGAAACAGCTACCACCACCGGCCTGGTGCTGGTCATGGGCGAAATCACCACCAATTGCTATGTGGACATTCAGAAGGTGGTGCGCGACACCGTGCGCGACATCGGCTACGAT
>JAEWSN010000215.1 GCA_023459915.1 Bacillota bacterium | reverse complement strand
TCGTGGAACAGGCCGTCACGTATGCGGAACGGATTGAAGCCGAAAAGGCTGCCGAGGACAAGCAAGATGCCGACGGTCAGGATGGTTCCAACGACGGGTCGGATTCCAGCAGCGCCAGCAGCACCATCCTCGTGTCCTATCAGACCAATGGCGGCGCGGCCATCCAGCCAACCCGGGTGCGGCGCGGCGACACGCTGGCGGAGGTGCCTGTTCCCCAAAGAGACGGGTATCTGTTTGAAGGCTGGTTCCGGAACCCGACGCTGACGGAGGCGTTTTATGCGGACGTCCCGTTTTATGGCAGCGCCACCTTGTATGCCGCGTATCGGGAACGGGATTATGAATACCGGGAATTCGTGGATCCCACGCTGTTCCTTGGGGAATGTGCGGCGGATGCCTCTTTTGAAATCGAAACCGGGTTGGTGTTGAACACATCGAACCTATCGCAATACGTCATGATCAAGGATTTGAATACGCAGACGAACAGTGCCCCACCCATGATCACAGCCGGCTCGGGAAACCGGTATGTCCTTTCCCCCGATGTGCCGTACGAGCCCGGGCGCACCTATGAGCTGACGCTTCTGGACAACGACATCCGGTTTACGGGGAAAGATCCCCGGGTGCGCACGCTGGCCTTCGCCATTGCGCAGCCCGAGAAGTACGAGGTTTCGTTCGAGGATGCCATTGTGTACCTTACCTGGGATCAGGTGACAACACAGGCGGAGGCCGGCACTTATCTCATCGGGAAGTCGTTGGTGGACGCCAAGGGCATCACGGTAGGCAAGACGATTTGCCTGACCGACGAACTGGAAAACGGCGTCGGCGTGCTCAACGGCGACGCGAAAATACGCAATGTCATTGCCATTGTCAATGTTCCCGGCTCCTCGCCCCCCAGGGTGCAGTTGCTGACCGAATCGGCGGAAACAGCGGATTTGTACGAGTCATTGGACGTCCATGTCCAGTCGGAACTGGATGTGGACGCCCTGTCGGGTCAAATCCAGTTGGCCCGGCTGGAGGATGAACTCAGAACCAGCGAAAACACCCGCCGGTTCACGCAGCTGCTGGCCGTGGCCATTTCCGGCAGCGAGACGGTTCAGGCCATGTCCAACAATGGGACGATTCAGGGCACTTCGGGTGATGAAGCGATTCGGTCCATTTCCGGCGGCGAAGCAGTTCGAACCATGAATGCGACGGTGGATGCCCCGGTCTGGCTCTCCCCGGTTCAATACGAACGTACCGTAAATGCCATGATGGGTGGTTTGGACATCACCACCAGCCTGGAGAAAACCACGAATGACAGCTTTGCGGATGCGGCCGGCAACGAGTGGCTCAAGCTGACGGTGGCGTTTCATTACACCGCGGACATCAATCAGCTTGATCTGGACGCTGAGTTCAAGTTTGTTGAATACTTCACCCTCAACACCGGTTCCACGGCGAAGAAGGGGACGATGAAGCTCGACGCGTTCGACGTCCACATCGATGCCTATTCCCAGACGGAAATGGAATTCATGATTCTCGTGAAGACCGCCTCGAATGACGGGTTTGTGGACATCACCAAGGAAGTCTCCAAGCTGATTGAGGGCCTCACGCAGGACAACACGGCAGTGCCCACCTTCCTTGAGGAGGTGTTGGGCAACCGTGGCGACTACATCACGGTGGCCGAGGTGAACCTGTACAGCTACACCTACCGGGTGCAGAATCCCTTTCCCGTGCTGGAGATCAACTTTGACATCAAATTCGTCGTGAAGCTGAACATGGCATTGGGGCTCGATGCCAAGACCACGCTCATGTCCGCCCGGCGCATCGGAGTCCAGGGCAGTGAAACCGATGGGACGATCCGCAAATACGACTACGCGCTCGACGGGGACAACCGGCAGCGCTTTGAATTGGTTTGCGCGGGCTACCTTGGCCTGAAGGCGGGCATCCTGCTGGACTTGAACGTCTGCTTCACCGGGCTGGAGAAGCTGGGCAAGGTGGGGGTTTCCGGCGAGGTGGGGGTCTACATGGACCTCTGGGGATACCTGAAGCTGGATCTTTACAAGGACAACCTCACCCCGAAGCCCACCATCAGCATGAACGGCGGGATGCTGATGGAGCTGGGCCTGTATGTGGAGCTCAAGCTGTATGCGGTGTCGGAGGTGTTCGGGGCCAAGGCCGAGCTTGTGCTGATCGACCGGAAGTTCCCCATGTACACCCTGGGCAACCAGTATGTGGTGTACCGGTTCGATCAGGGCGGCAAGACCGTGATCATGAACACCAATGAAATGGATTTGAAGCACCTGCTCGGCATTCAAATCCTGGATTTGAAGACCGGAAAAATCACCGGGGGAGACTACACCCAGCTCAAGGACTTCAGTCTGGAGATCTCCAATCCATGGTTCTACTACCATGAGGCGTATGGGCAGCGGCTGGCCGTGGGGCCGGAATTCTTCGGCACAACAAAAAACGGCGTCTATGTCCCCAAGGGAACGCAGAAGCTTGAAACCACCCTGCGGGTGCACTATGACGGGGGAAGCCTCAGCTTCAGCCTTGGAAACTTCAATGAAGTGAAAGTGATCTGGGTGGATCCGTCTGTGGATCCGAACACGGTGGCGTTGGGCGCCATTCACAAGGCCACCTACCAGGTGGTGCTCGACGGCGTGACGACGAAGGTGGACACCAAGCTGGTGCCGGCCGGGGAAGTGCCGGGTGCGGTGGATTTGTCGCCCTGGCTTCTGTACACGGACATCCAGTCGCGCCAGAATGATTGCCATGCCGCCATTTGGACGGACACCACCTACACCTATGTGCTCGAACCGCTGCAGCTGTTCGCATCGTATATCTATTGGGCGGATGGCACGTGGCGCTATGAGCGGTATGCACTGGAGATGGGTGATGTGCTGCCGGAACCGGCGGGAGCGCAGTCGTCTCCCGGCATGGTGTTCAAGGGATGGGATCCGGACGTTTACTGGACGCCGTTCGACAGCGATGATCTGGGCACCCTGGCCATCACCCCTGGGCTTATGGGCTTTTACAAGGATCTTGGCCTGACGCACAAGGGGCACGACACCACGGCCCCTGTTGAAATTTTCACAGGGGGTCAGACCCCGTGTGTCACCCGATACCTCCAGAACAACGCGGATCCCGATACGAAGGCTGTTTTTCACAGCACGGCGATCTATGATCCGGTGCGCGTGAACCTCACCTACATGTATCCGGCCGCAACCCATTATGTGTATGGCGAAGCGGTGACGGTGTTTGCCAGCCAGGAAACACGGGAGGTTTGGTACGGGGACCAGCCGACCGCAAGCATGCCGGCATATCCCTATTGGCGCCCTGTGGGATGGGATGCCGATGGGGACAATGATGTCGATTATGCGTATGACAACTTGCCGATCGCCACGCAGGATGCCACCTATCGGCTGATGCTGATGCGACAGGATGTTTCACATACGGTGACATACCGGACGGCGCATGGCCAGTTCTCGGATGGTTCGCAAGTCATGACCTTTACAGGAGATTATTCTTCGTGTCAGGAGTACATGGACAATTTTTCAGAAACACTTGGCCCTGTGGTGGAGAACGGCATGCGTTACACCTTCACCGGGTGGCGGCAGTTTATCGGCTCTGCCAGCTTCGAGTTTGACGCCCAATGGCAGGCGGAGGTGCTGTATACGGTGGAACTGAACGCGGGCGAAGGTCGCTTTGCGGATGGCACCACGGTCAAACGGGTTCAGGGTGCCGCCGGGGAGACTTTGCCCGCGATTGGGGAGCCGGTGCCGCCGGAGGGTGTGGCCGGCCAATACGCCTATGTGTTTGATGGGTGGTCTGCCACCTTACCGGCCACCTTCACACAGAATTTGGTGCTCAACGCAGTGTATCGGCGGGTGGACAATCAGTATGAGATTGTGTTTGATGCCGGTGCCGGGTATTTCGATGGGGATCCAACCAAGACAGCGGTTTCACAGATATACACCTATGGACAGACCGTTGTGGCCCCGGCGGATCCCGCGCGGGCGAATGTGACAGAGGGTGGAAGCACTTATGGCTATGCGTTTGTCGGTTGGTCGCCTGTGGTTCAAGCTGTGACGGCAAATCAGAACTATACCGCCCTATACCGGAAATACTTGGTCGGGGGCGAGGTGGGCATCACGGTTTCGGACGGATTGGTCACCGAGGACATCAGTGTCGGCAGTCTCGGGGAATACAGTTATTTTGTGCACGAAACCCTGGGTGTGCCAACCTTGCGGGTGACGACGGGGACGGCCATCACCATCAGCGGGACTTCAGATGACCTGCGGATAGAGATTGACGCCGGGGTCACGGAAGTTCGATTCAAGGATTTGGACATATCGGTGGATGGAGCATCAACCCCGGTGTACAACAAGTCTGAAACGCTGATGGTTGAATCCTATGGTGGCAGTGAGCCTGCCGCCGGGACACTGCGGATTGTGGTGGAGGGAACCTGTGTTGTGGACAATGCGCGTCAGGATGGCGTGCCGGTGTATCTGGAACGGCCCGTGCATTTCATTGGTGCGGGGGAGGCTCCCTCGCTGGCAATCACAGGGAGCGTCTATACGCTGATTTACCGGACGGATGACTTGACAATGCAGAACCTGTCACTGGATTTGAACGCACAAAATGGTTCGAGCGGCGCCTCCTGGGCTTTCGGGGACATTGTGGAATTCGGGGAAGCGAAGGTGTTTCGCCTGGATGGCGTCCACGGAGATTTCAATTCAACGGCCGACGGGTTCATGGGTGCGAACCTGCAGATCGTCGACAGCACCATCACAATGGATTGCGCGGGTTCGCTCGGTACAGTGTCAGCGCTGACCGTGCAGAACAGCACACTGACGGCCACAGGTGGTACAGGCTTCTCCGTGACCGGTGCGGCAACCGGTCCGGATATGCAACTCTCGGATCCCGCCAATATCACGATCACAGTTTCCACTGGTTCCGCCATCAATCCTGAAGCGGAGATCGAAGTGCAAACCCCGTCAGCGCTCGTCGAGGACGGGGGAATGTTACGGTACCAGGTACCGTAATGAAACTGTAACAAAGACCCCTTGGGCGCTTGGCTCAAGGGGTCTTTTGTTACAGTTGTGTGTCGGTACCTGGTACTTTCATCATCGCAATACCGGGGTTTCCGCGTTGAACTCGTTCAGGTACCAGATGCGCTCGAAGTCCCAACCGACAAAGGTGGACAGGCGCATCATGTCCACTCGGGAAACGGGCGTCCCTTTGCCGGTGTCTGAAAGGGTGCTGGTTTCCGAGTCATAGAAGCTGCTGAAGACATGTCCGTCTGAACCGAGCCGGCCAATCAGCCCCCCGAGCGGCGCGTCCCCCATGACGCGGCCGACCGCGTAGCAGTGGTAGACGTCTCCGTTGTTTTCTCCCACCAGACCACCAGCGGTAGTGCCGCCGTTCACGTCCAGCTTGGTGTACGAATTGCTGATGGTCGCGCCGGACAGGTTTTGCCCAACCAGCCCGCCTGCGGTATCCGTGTAGGCGGTGAGCAGTCCGATGACATATGAGGGCTGAAGCACGTATGAACGCGTGACGATGTGGGCGTTCGTCCCCGCAACACCGCCGACAAAACGGCTTCCACTGATGGAGATGTCACCTGTACAGGCCTGTATCGTGCCGGCGTTGTAGCCGGCAATGCCGCCGACATGCGTGTCTCCTGTCACGGGATCGTCACTCTCGCAGTCGGTGATGGTGCCGGCGTTGTAGCCGGCAATGCCGCCGACATACATGCCACCCGTCACCCGAACACCACTGGTGCAGTTTGTGAGGGTCCCGAAATTGTATCCGACAATGCCGCCAACCCCAGTCTTGTCCTCTGCGGTGACGGTGCCCGAGACATTGAGATTCCGCAGCGTGGCCGCGCTGATGGCGCGGCTGAAGAGACCGGTTTCATCTGCGGTGGTCGTGATGTTGCAGGTCACCGTGTCATCGTTTCCGTCCAATGTGCCCGCGAAGGTGGCGGATATCCTGGCTTGATCCGGCAGGGTGATGCTGTTCGCCAGGCGGAAATGGCGTGCGAGGGTTGGCATGACGTCCAGACGCATGAAATGGTCGGGCTGCGTGATGACATACGGATCCTCCGCCGTGCCGCCTCCGTAGGCGAATCCGGAGGTGATGGGTCCTTTTGGCGCGCTGTGCGCCTGACCGGAGACCGAACCGCTGGCGGTGACCGTACATCTCAGGTATCTGCC
The DNA here is from genome assembly GCA_023459915.1 of Bacillota bacterium. GTDB lineage: Bacteria > Bacillota > Clostridia > DSM-8532 > DSM-8532 > JAEWSN01. Next base: position 1,187 of record JAEWSN010000215.1, on the reverse strand, counting down.
GATGTATGCGGTCGGTGGGATGAACTGCGCGGCTGCGGCGCCGGGAATCTCCGTGTATGCGCCGGTGGCTGTGTTGGACCACGACCACTGGTAGGCCAGCGTGGGATTGTCCGAGGGGATGCTGGTGTATTGAATGAGATACACGGACAGTGTGTCATACTGATGGGTTCCGCCGGTGAGGGAGACGCTTTTGATGATGGGTGTGAATATGGGAATGAACGGGGAGGGGGTTGGCGTGGGTGTGGAGGTTTCCCCGGGAATGGGCGTTGGGGTGACGACAGGGGTTGGGCTGGGCGTTGCTTCAGGTGTCGGTGAGATCGCGGGTGTTGGCGTCACGACGGGCGTCGGTGTTGCCACGGGGACTGAACCCGTGCCGGTCGCTCCGCTGAAACCGGTGTAAAGGCGAAGCACCAGCAGGATGCTCTCCTGGATGGTCGTATTTCCAAGTGGATTGATGCGGTTCCCACCCTGGCCGCGCATGATGTCCAGTTGGTTGGCCAGACGCACGTCTGGAAGCGCCCAACCCGAAATCTCCGCTTCGTCTGGGAATGTCGGAGCCACGGTTCCCGCAGCTTCCGCATAGGCACTGCCGGTTCGGACATCGAGATATCGTGCCGCGCGCATCATCATCGCCGCAATTTCCTGGCGTGTGATGGGCGCGTGCGGATCGAAAACGGTTGGGGTTCGACCATTGACGATCCCCATTTCAAACGCCTTTGTGACCGCTGCATCATCAATGTCTGCGAACGGATTTGCAAGCGTTGGCGAAATCGGTCCCTCCAAACTGGCCTCCACCATATTGACGATTTGGGCGCAGAAGAGTACCCGTGTGATGTTGTCGAGATAATGACCATCGGCGGCAGGGACAATCAGCCCAAAACTCCGCGCCTCCGTCACTTCAGCCTGCGCCCATGCGCTGGGCTGATTGGACGCGAATGCGGGAACGCTTCCTGAAATCGTGAACAAGAGCAGGCAGGCAACCAACAACACAATGTGAGTCGGATGACTTTTCATGCGGGCGGCAAGTGCTTGCATTGCGCGCCTCCTTTCCATGACAGTACCTGGTACCGTAATCCAACTGTAACATATTTTTGATGGCGGGATAAAGGGCGTTCCCTGTATGTTGGCAACTTCAAGTTGCGTTTGATGGGAAAGAGAAACCGGAAGTTGGTGTATGAACCTGTGCA
>JAEWSN010000214.1 GCA_023459915.1 Bacillota bacterium | reverse complement strand
GTCTTCATGGCTGAAAGCGCCCGCGCGAAAACGGCTTCCACGATCAACGTGAGGGGAACCCCCTCGTCGAGCGCGGAAATGCCCGTCCATTTTCCGGTTCCCTTCTGGCCGGCGGCATCCAGGATCTTGTCGACCATGGGCAGCCCGTCTTCATCCTTGTAGGCCAGAATGTCCCGGGTGATTTCGATGAGATAGGAATCGAGCTCGGTCTCGTTCCAGGCCTTGAACACCTGGTGCATCTCGTCGGCGGTCATGCCCAGCAAATCGCGCATGAGGTGGTACGCCTCGCTGATGAGCTGCATGTCACCATACTCAATGCCGTTGTGAACCATTTTCACGAAATGGCCGGCACCGTTTTCGCCCACCCAGTCGCAGCAGGGGGTGCCGTCGTCCATGTGCGCGGCGATGGCCTGGAAGATGGGCTTGACGAACGGCCACGCTTCGGGGGAACCGCCGGGCATGATGCTGGGGCCCTTGAGCGCGCCCTCCTCGCCGCCGGAAACGCCGGTGCCGATGTAGCGCTTGCCCTTCTCCTCCACATAGGCGGTGCGGCGCATGGTGTCCGGAAAATGGCTGTTCCCGCCGTCAATGAGGATGTCCCCGTCATCGAGCAGCGGCAGCAGCTGATCGATCAGCGCATCCACCGCCGGACCCGCCTTGACCATCATGAACACCTTGCGGGGTTTTTCCAGATTGTCGACCAGTTCCTCGAGGCTGTGGCATCCGACAATGCTTTGACCGGCCGCCCGCCCCTGGATGAATTGGTCAACCTTGGCGGTTGTCCTGTTGTAGACAGCCACGGTAAAGCCTTTGGAGGCCATGTTCATGACCAGGTTCTCGCCCATGACCGCCAGACCGATAAGCCCGATATCCGCTTTTTTCATCGATGTCTGCTCCTTTTGGTGTTTTTCTGTATTGTATCAAATCCGGAGCGGCTTGACTGTCCAAATATCCGACCCGTTCACGAAACCACAATAAGCACCTGTGCTTTGTTTTCATCTCAACGGCACGAACAGATGTTGCCGGGCGCTCCCTGCGGGAGCACCTGTACACATCTGTCCGTACCGTTTTCGGAAACTCAAAGCACTTGTGCTTTGTTTTCGTCTCAACAGTACAGACATGCGTCTGTACTGTTATTGAAAACCCAACTGCACTTGTGCTTTGTTTTCGTCTCAACGGCACGAACAGATGTCGCCGGGCGCTCCCTGCGGGAGCACCCGCACGCATCTGTCCGTACCGTTTTCGAAAACCCAAAGCACTACAGCTTGAACTTCGCGGTTTGCGCGGTCAGCTCCTGTGCCATCACCGCCAGCTGCCGGCTGGCTTCGGACATCTCGGAAATGGCGGCATTCTGCATCTGCACCGAAGAGGAGACCTCCTCCGTGCTCGCCGCGTTCTCCTGGGCAACGGCCAACAGGCTCTGCATCACGTCCATGATGCGGTTCTTGCGTTCGTTGAGAATGCGCGTCTGCTCCGAGGCGTTCTCCACGCCCGACACAGACTGGCGCACCGCCTCGCTGATGCTGCGGTAGGTTTCATCCGTCTCCCGGACACTTTGCATCTGTGCGCCAACGGTTTTGCCGACTTCCTCGGAAGTTTTGACGGATACTTCGGAGTGCCCGGTGAGCTCACGCACCATTTCATCAATGGTTCGCGTGGCCCCAGCGGACTGTTCCGCCAGCTTGCGGATTTCCTCGGCCACCACCGCGAAGCCCCGGCCCTGTTCGCCTGCGCGTGCCGCTTCAATGGCCGCGTTGAGCGCCAGGAGGTTGGTCTGTTCCGCGATGGCGGTGATGAGATTGCTCGCCTCGCCGATGCGGGAGACGCTTTCGTTGGTTTTCTGTGTCACCTCGCGAATCAGCGTGGTGCCCTTGGAGGCGGACTCGGCCGTTTCCCGCAGGTTCACCACAACGCTCATCCCCTCATTTACCCGGGATCCCATCAGCTCGGATGCCTCGCCGAGTTCGGCCAGCAACTGCACGTTCTGCTCGATGATTTCGCCCATCTCGTTGGTGCTGCGCACACCGGTTTCCGTGCTCTGTGCCTGATCCGTGGCCCCCGCGGCAATGTCGCCGATGGTGCGGCCGATTTCGCTGGAGGTGTGCTGCACATTGTCCGCTGTGGCGGTGAGTTCCTCGGAGGAGGCCGCCACCTGCTCGGCCAGGCTGGTGATGGCGCCCACCAACCCACGGAAGTTGTCCGTCATGGTTTCCATGGCCCGGGCCAGCTGCCCGAGTTCATTCTTTTTCTTCAAGGAGCCGGCGGGTACCGGTTGGCTCAGGTCACCGCCCGCAAGGACCAGCGCGTGCCGGGACGCTTCCCGGATAGGCTTGGCGATGCGGCCACCGATATAGACGGACAAACCGATTCCAATGAGCATCATGATCGCCGCAGCCACCATGACGGCCACCATCGTGGCGTTCCGGCCAGAGAGCATTTGTGCGCGTGGCATTGTAACGGCCGCAGCCCAGGTGGTGCCTTCAATCGGCGCGAAACCCAGCACCTTCTCCTCTTCCTGGAACCAATATTCGCCCCAACCGGCCTCACGCGCGATCATGCGTTCGAACAACACCTTCAGATCCTCCAGGCGGGGATCCTTCTTCGTTTCCTCGAACAGGTTGTACTGGCTTTTCACAAGGTCGATGTTCTTGTGTACCTGCAACACGCCCACGCTGGAGGTGGCAAAGGTGTAGCTTTCTCCGCCAAGATTCACCTTCTCGATGGCAAAACTCAGATAGTCCGCGTCGCGGGTTGCTCCCAGAACCGCCACCACTTTGCCTTCGTACATCACGGGCACCGCATACGCCACCACCGTGCTGCCGTCTGTGGTGGATGTGATGGTGTCGGACATGTTCGCTTCCCCATTCATGGCGAGCTTGAAGTATTCCCTGCTGCCCAGATCCTTCTCCGAACCGTCATGATAGGTGGCCGTGCCATCCGGGGCAATCAGGAACACCCGAACATACCCATTGCGCTCAACGGCCTCCTTCATGGCGGCCACCTTTTCGTCACGGGATGACGCGGGATTGGAGACACGGGCGGTCTGCGCCACCTGCCGGAGCACATCGAGCTCGTATTTCACGATGGTGCCGATGATTCTGGCCGCGTCCGCGGATTTGCTCTGCAACTCGTTGACGGCCGTTTGCCGCATGGCTTCCCCGGCCACATAGGTGGCGGCGCCGCCGAGCAGAAGGCTGACCACCAGCACCAGCGCGCCAATGGTAAGAATCAGTTCCGTCCGTAATGATTTCATATCCCGTCCCCCTTGTGCCATGTCATGATGAGTTTCATCGACTGCCGAAACATCGGGATCCCCTTATGAACATGCATCCTGACGAAGTCGTGATTTTTTTCCATAAGCGTGTTCCCCTGAACCTTTACCACGATGGGGACCGGCAATAACACAAATAATGGCAATCATTTCAAGTCATTCGACAAAAATCGTGCTTATTCGCATATTTCCTGCTAAAGCACCGGCTTTTTATTACTATTATTACGGTTTTGCACATATTTGATGATGAATTACCGGAGTCCTTGCAGGGAACACCGCTTTATCGCCGATACCATATCGCACAAAAAGACCGCCGTTTGCACGGCGGTCTTCATAGGTCATGGGATGCGCGCGGGAAGGCTGCCGCCTTCACACGGAACCAGGATGGTCAGCAAATGCGGTTGCGGAGCCAGGTCTCGAACTCGTCACGGAGCTCGGGGCGCTTGAGCGCGAAGTCGACCGTGGCCTGCAGGAACCCCTGCTTGTTGCCGACATCATACCGCCTGCCCTCGAATTCGTAGGCATACGCCGCTTCCGCGCCCATCTGGCGTCTCAGGGCGTCCGTGAGCTGAATTTCCCCGTTCTTGCCGGGCTGGGCGTTCTCCAGGTAGCCGAAGATGCTGGGCCGGATGATGTAGCGGCCCAGGATGGCCACATTCGAGGGCGCTTCCTCCTGATCCGGTTTCTCCACCATGTCCTCGATCCGGATGATGCCCTTGTCCATCTCCTTCCCGGCCACAATGCCGTACCGGGAGACTTCCTCCCACGGCACGCGCTGCACGCCCAGCACGGTGGTGTGGTAGATGTCGAACACATCCATGAGCTGGCGCAGGCAGGGCTTTTTCGAATCCACAATGTCATCGCCGAGCAGTACCGCGAAGGGTTCATCCCCGATGAAGGCGCGGGCGCAATAGATGGCCTGACCCAGGCCGCGCGGCTCCTTCTGGCGGATGTAATGGATGTCCACAAGGTTTGCGATCTCCTGCACCTGGGCAAGCATCGCGTCATCGCCCTTGCGGCGCAACTCCTCTTCCAGTTCGAACGACCGGTCGAAATGGTCCTCGATGGCACGCTTGCCGCGGCCGGTGATGATGAGGATCTGCTCGATGCCGGAGGCAATGGCCTCCTCGATGATGTACTGGATGGTCGGCTTGTCTACGATGGGCAGCATCTCCTTGGGCTGTGCCTTCGTGGCCGGCAGGAAACGGGTTCCCAGGCCGGCGGCCGGGATAATGGCTTTGCGAACCTTCATGGCAAGTTCCATCCTCTCACACGGTGCCGTTCCACGGCAACGTTCCTGTATTGTTGCGGAAGCCGGGGGTGGGCCGCCCGACGGCCATGAACGGCCCCCGCACGACCGGGTTCCGGACAGCCATAGGCGTGTCCCACCGGCTGCCGTGCTCACCTACTTACATGTCCCGACGGCCTTCCATGGATTTGGCGAGCGTCACCTCGTCGGCATACTCCAAATCGCCGCCGACGGAGATCCCGTAGGCGATGCGTGTGGTCCGGACGCCCAGCGGCTTGATGAGCCGGGACAGGTATACGGCCGTGGCCTCTCCCTCCACATTGGGATTCGTGGCCAGAATGACTTCCCGCACCTGACCGTCCGACAGGCGGGGCATGAGGGACCGGATGTTGATGTCGTTCGGCCCGCGCCCCTCCAGCGGCGAAATGACGCCATTGAGAACATGGTACAGGCCCTTGTATTCGCGCATCCGTTCCATGGCCACCACATCCCGGGCGTTCTCGACCACGCAAATCACGGAATGATCCCGCTTGTCTCCCGTGCAGATGCGGCAAGGGTCGGCATCGGTAAGATTCCCGCAGACGCTGCAGCGGACGGTTTTCCGCCGGGCGTCCACCAGGGCGCGCGCAAAGGCCTCCACCTTCTGATCCGGCTGGTTCAGAATATGGAAGGCCAATCGCTGTGCGGTTTTGTGTCCAATACCGGGCAGCTTCTCAAATTCCTCGATGAGGCGGGCAATGGGCAATGCGTACTGCTCCATGCCACCGCCTCAGAACATGCCGCCCAGGCCACCCAAACCGCCCGTGATGCCGCCCATGGCGCTTTCGGACAACTCGCCTGCCTGGCGCAGCGCTTCATTGACAGCCGCCAGAATCATGTCCTGCAGCGTTTCCACATCATCCGGATCAACAGCCTCCGGAGAAATCCGGATTTCCTGGATGGTCTTGTCGCCCGTGGCCACCACCGTGACCGCGCCGCCGCCCACGGTGGCCTCCACGGTCTTGGTCTTGACTTCTTCCTGGGCCTTGAGCAGCTCCTGCTGCATTTTTTGCGCCTGCTTCATCAGCTGCTGCATGTTGCCGCCGCCCATGCCGCCCATGCCCATCGGCATTCTTCCCTTGCCATGTTGTACATCCTTTCTCGCTGTCTGTTGTTCATCCCCGGTTCGACACGGGGCACCATCCGTCATGATACCGCATTCCCGGATGGGAATCCAGCCTGCCGGCGCACGCCGTTCAAAGCTCCCGAACGAAGTACCCGTTCAAAGCTCCCGAACGAAGCACCCGGTCGAAGTTCCCGGACGAAGCACCGTCACACATCACCTGTTTTCGAGCACCAACGCCTTGGCGCCGTACAGAATGGCATCATCGCCCAGCGCCGACGCGCACACCGACACCTCCGACAACATGGCCGGCCAGGTGAACAGCGGCAGATACTTCTTCACGATGGGCATCAGATATTCTTCCGTGGCCTCCATGACGCCGCCGCCGAGCACGAACACCTCCGGATTGAAGATGTTCACCAGATTGCCCACACCCGCCGCCAGATAGTAGCCCACGCGGTCGAACACCTGCAGGGCCACCTCGTCTTCCGACTTGAGCGCCTTGGCCAGCGCGCCGCTTTTCACGGTGGCGTCCTCGGGATCCATGCTCTCGAGCAGGTTGCTCTTCGCGCCCCGGTTCACCATGGACCGAATTTCCCTGGTGATGGCATGCTTGCCGGTATACGCTTCCAGACACCCGCGCTGCCCGCAGTTGCACAGCGGGCCTTCGGTGTTGAGAATCATGTGTCCCAGCTCCGCGCCGGCAAAGCGGGAGCCGGTGAACAGCTTGTTGTCGATGACCACGCCGCCGCCGATGCCCGTTCCGGCAAACAGGCCCACCACATGGGCGTACCCCTTGGCGGCGCCGAATTTCCATTCCCCAAGCACACCCACATTGACATCATTTCCAACCAGGAAGGGCAGGCCGGTGAGCTTGCGGATGTTGTCTCCCAACGGGTGGTTCCGCCAGGGAATGTTCGGGGAAAACAGAATGGTGCCGCTCGCGGTGTCCACCACGCCGGGCGCGCCCGCGCCGACTGCCGTGATGTCATCCTTGTCCATGTCGCATTTCTGCAGCAGTTCCTTGATGGTGTCGGCAATGCGTTCGTCCACCGCCTCCACCCCGAGCTCCGGCTTGGTTTTCTTTTTGACGCGGCACAGGATTTTGTTGTCCTCATCCATCACCGCGCCCAGAATTTTACTGCCGCCAATGTCCATGACAATGTGTTTCTTGCCCATGCATCCTCCCTTCGGCCAACATGACCGGTCCATGCCACTGTGGTTCCCTGTCGCACGCATTTCCACGTCACATGCATGTCCACGCCGCACAGGCTCCCATGCGGCATGTGTATCCTTCCTCCATCGTAGCAGATTCATCCCGCCGATGGTATGCCCCGCAGGGGAAAGTCGCCATGCGGCATTCACCGGACGCACCCCTTCGCCGTCCCGCGCGCCATGATCTTCAATGCTGAATGTTTCCCTCTCCGGCACCCGCTGAAACGGACAGCAGGACAAACCCGGAAGACAGCAGCCGCTCCCGGCCGGCGGACAGGTGGTTCACCACCGTGTCCCCCATCAGCATTTGGCTGGAGGCGCCGCCGTCGAGCATGGCCGCCTCCACCAGGCCCATCTCCACCAGGAGCGCTCCCAACATTTCCCCGGACAGCCCCGCGGGCCCATCTGGAATGCGGCCCTCCGCCACCACAAACACCAGCTGCCCCCCGCCGCCAATTCCCACGACCGTACGCGGCGCCAGGCCGGCCATCGGGCCAATCCAGGCGTCCCATTCCGGCACCACGGACACCCCGTCCCGCACCAGAAAGCTGCCGCAGGCAACGGCATGACGCGTGTCCGCCGGCCACCCGGGTTCCGGCGTCACGTCCCAGGCTGCCGAAAGGTCGGGCTCCCGCAGCGCGGCGAGCCGCTCCCGGGCTTGCGCCCCGCGGGCCACCACAAGGAAACCCTCGTCCGGAATGGATACGGGCGCATGCGCATCCAGCGATTCAAGCACCTTTCCCCGCGCAATCCGGAGCACCAGATGGGGAGCCTCCAGCCTGTCCGTGGAACCGTAGACGGGGGTGACAAGCGAAATGCCTTCGGGAATCGGCCAGGGGTTGAGCGCGTCAACCGCCAGGGTTTGTGTGCCGAGGGAAAGCCTCGCCGGGGTTTCCAGCACGGCAAACGAGACGCGCCCGTCACCAAACAGCAACGACGGGAACCGTGGGTCCGAGGGATGGTGCAGCACACCGTCAAGCATGACGGTTCCCGCCGGACGGCCGTCCGTGTAGGCAAATCCGCCATTGACCGCGGCGATTGCGCCCGCGCGTCCGGCCATGACAGAAAGGGTTTCAAAGCCGAACAGCTGGTTGAACGAGAACACCGGCCGGACTTGCACCGCTTCGGCGGCGGGATCGATCGTCAGCACATGGATTTTCTGCTGGAAACCGCCCCATTGGCCTTCCGCGACGCGATAGGCCACGCCTCCGGACAGCGCGTCCAGGGGCGGCACCAGCTCCGCCACCGCGTCCATCGCCACCACCTGCGGCACGAGATCGGGGTCAGACCCCGCGGCAGCGGGCTCTGACTCCATGGGTGCATCCGGCGCTGCCATGGGGTCTGACCCCATGGGTGCACCCGGCGCGGCAGTGGGGTCAGACCCCACGGCAACAGCTCCTGATTCCGTTGTCACCACGGGGGCGGCAGTGGGGTCTGACCCCGGCGTGACCGCACGCCGGCGCAAGGGGTCACCCCCCATCATCACCACCAGCACCAGCATTCCTGCCAGCCATGTCCGCACACCCCGCCGCATCCGGTTCTCCCCTTGCCCAAAATGAGGGATTGACGGCAGCCCGCACGCGCGGACTGCATGGGGCGCCACTCCCCAACACGCAACAAAAAACGCACCGGGGGCCAATCGGTGCCCTCGTGCGTTCATCATACCCTGTCGGCCCATACCGCATCAACACAGGCGGTTCATTCCTGTTCCGCCGGAACCTTTGACGCCGGCGCTCCGCCAACGCCTGTTTCTGATGCCGGCGCCCCCGGAGCAACCCCCGCGGCAGCCGTCGCCTCCGGAGAGACGGCCCCGGCCCCTGCCGCGCCCGGCACCAGATACGTCCTGTCCATCTGCCGTGAAAGCTCCTTGTACAGCATGTCCGCCAAACCGACGCCACGGCTGCCGGCCCGGTTCATCAGCTCCTCGTCGAGCATGTCGTCAAAGATTTCCTGCGCGCGGCTCTCCTCCACCAGCGAGGATTCCGGAACGGTCGCCTTCATGCCCTTGTACATCATGGAAAGCATGATGCTCTCGAACTGCGTGCAGACCTCCTTGAGCTTTTCCTTGTCGCCCTCGTCGTAGGCCTTCTGCAGCACATCGGCAAAGGTTTTGTCCTGCGCGGAGGCCAGCGCCGCCTCGGCGGCGGTCGCGCCACCGGTGGCGTCCGTGACGCCATACGCGCCCGCGCCGCCGCTGACAGCACCGGCACCATACGCGCCAAGCGATTGAAATCCGAACCCTCCGATGGCCATGTGTCCTCTCCTTGTATTCCTGCCTCATGTCTGGGGGAAGCGTGTTCCCGCCTTATGCCCGTAAGAAGCGTGTTCCCGGGAATGTCACGCCGTGAGCCGGCGGTTACCGGCGCAGCGCGTTGGCGGTCTGCAGCATTTCGTCCGAGGTCGTGATGGCCTTGGAGTTGAGCTCATACGCGCGCTGGGAGGAAATCATCTTGACCATCTCCTCCACAATGGCGACGTTGGAGGACTCCAGATAGCCGCTGCGGATGAAGCTGGGATCCCCGAGCTCCGTGTCCGGAATGGCCTCACCCGAACCGCTGGTCACGGCGAACAGGTTGCCGCCCACGGCCTCGAGCCCCTGCCGGTTCTGGAACTTGTGGAGCCCGATGAACTGACCGGTCGGCAGATTCAGTCCGTCCTCGTCGCGATAGGTCACCTCGCCGGATTCGGTGAAGGTGATGTCCGCCAGCTGCTGGGTGAAGATGATGGGCACACCGTCCCGATCGAGCACGGGAAACCCGCGCGAGGTGGTGATCATGTTGCCCTCTTCGGTCACGGAAAGCTTGAACGCGCCGTCACGGGTGTACCGCACGGTGCCGTCCGGCATCTGGATCTGGAAGAAACCGTCGCCCTCCACCGCCATGTCCAGCGGGTTTGCGGTCTGCTCCAGATTGCCCATGGTGAAATCACGCACGGTGGCGCGCGGCAACACGCCATGGCCCACCTGCAGGTTCACGGGCTGTCCCGGATCCTCCTCCGTGGGTGCCACGGCCTTTTGCATGGTGACATAGAGCAAATCCTGGAATTCCGGCCGCTCCTTCTTGTATCCATAGGTGGAGACATTGGCCAGGTTGTTGGCGATGGTGTCCACACTGAACTGCATGGCCTTCATGCCCGAAGCGGCGGTCCACATGGCTCGAATCATTTTACGACTTCCTTCCGGCGGACATCCATGTCCGGGAATGACCATCCGTGGCATTGCCCTGTTACAAAAACCTGGCGGCCGGGGAGGGAGGCCCCCCGGCGCCGTCCGGTTTATCCAAGCCTGCCGATTTGGTTGCAGGCCTTGTCAAGCGTTTCATCCTGGTACTGAATCATCTTCTGGTTGGTTTCGTAGGCGCGCAGCACGGTGATCATGTCCACCATCTCCCGAACGGCGTCCACGTTCGACTGTTCAAGCCGTCCCTGCACAATCCGGCCGTTGAACACGCCATCCTGCGTCTGTTCTGTCGCCACCAGCAGGTTTTCGCCGGTTTTCCGCAGGCTCTCCGGATTCTCGATGCGCCGCAGCAGTAGCTGTGCCGTCACAACACCGTCCACCTCGACGGAGCCGTCTCCCCGAACCGTGAAATCCTCCCCGGCCGGCAGGACAATGGCGCCTTCACGGCCCAGCACGGGATCGCCGTTGCGTGTCACCAGCAGGCCGTTGGCCGTGAGGTGGAACGCGCCGTCACGGGTGAGGAACTGTTCCGCCTCCCCGTTTTCCCCGGCGGCGGCCACCACGAAAAACGCATTGGGATCGGCGTCAATGGCCAAGTCGGTTGACAGGCCGGTGTCCTCGAACACCCCCTGGGTGAAGTTCGTCTTGACCTCGGCGAGGTTGTTGAACATGGTCATGGATCCCAGCGAGCGGGTGGTGGGATTGTCCCCCCGATCGTAGATGCGACGGGCCAGAATGTCCGGGAAGGCTTCCAGCGACAGGGTGTCCTTCTTGAAGCCAACCGTGGCCGCATTGGCCAGGTTGTTGGACACGACATCCATGCGCTGCTGCTGGGTCAACATGCCCCAACCCGATGTGTACAAGCCTCTGATCATCGTCTTCTCCATCCATGCCGACGGGGTCGGCGCTTTTGTGGAACGGGAGTCTTTCATTACCTGTATCGGCGGAATGCGCCGGCACCTTAACGGACAATCCGAATCCACGACCATGCACGGGCCTGGTTTGTTCAAACAATCCAGCATCGGCTTTGCACAAAGCGCCGCCCTCCCTTATGATGAGGGTACGGCCGGCACGGATGGGTTGCCCCCACTTCACCGTCCGGCCGGCACCCACCCACCGCAGACCCATCATCCATCCATCAGGAGGTTCCATGCTCCAGAAAATCCTGTCGCGCATGCGCAAGGCCATTGAGGACTATCAGATGATTGCCGACGGCGACCACATCGCGGTCGGCGTTTCCGGCGGAAAAGACAGCCTGGTGCTGTTGACGGGGCTGAAGGCGCTGCAGCGCTTCCTGCCCGTCTCCTTCCGCATCACGGCCGTCACCCTGTCGATGGGGTTCGAGGGGTTCGACCGCGACGGACTCGTCGCATTCTACGAAAAGCTGGGTGTCGACTGGCACATCGAGGACACGCAAATCGGCGGGGTGGTGTTCGATATCCGCAAGGAGTCGAACCCCTGCGCGCTGTGCGCAAACCTCAAGCGCGGCACCATCCATTCGGTCGCGAACCGCCTGGGCTGCAACAAGGTCGCGTTCGGTCACCACATGGACGATGCCATTGAAACGCTGATGATGTCCCTGATCTATGAGGGCCGCATCCATTGCTTCTCACCCGTCACCCACCTGGATCGCAGCGGCGTCACGCTCATCCGCCCGCTCCTCTACGCAGCGGAAAAAGAAATCCGGTCCTGTGCCCGGGCAGAGGGTCTGACCCCAATTGCCACAGGTTGTCCGGTTGACGGCATCACAAAAAGGGAATGGATCAAGGGACACATCCGGGAGCTGCGCGCCGTCAACCCGAACATCAAGGCCGCGCTGTTCGGCGCAATCCAGCGCGGGCACATCAACGGCTGGAAGCCCATGGGCAAGTCCAGCCAGTACAAGAAGGGCCATCCAACGCCCGAATGAGGAGACAAGGCCATGAAAAACCTGTTTCTGTGCCACCCCACCTGCACCACCTGCAAGAAGGCGCGCGAATGGCTTGCCGGGCAAGGCATTCCATACGGGGAACGCGACATCCGCGAGCCCAACCCCTCCGCGGCGGAACTGGTTGAATGGGTCAAACGGTCCGGGCTGCCGCCGCGAAAAATGTTCAATACCAGCGGCATGCAGTACCGCGCGCTGAACCTGTCCGCAAGGCTGCCGGACATGTCCGACGCAGAACAAATCGCCCTGCTCGCCTCCGACGGCATGCTGGTGAAGCGGCCGGTCATGGTGGCCGGCAACGGCAAGGTGCTCTTCGGTTTCAAGGAGGCCCAATGGGCCGAGGCATTCGGGAAGGAGAACGCATGAACAAAGGTGTGGTGACATTCGGGGAAATCATGATGCGGCTCAAGCCGCCGGGACATGAACGGCTTGGCCAATCCGGCCTGCTGGAGGCGACCTTTGCCGGCGGCGAGGCCAACGTGGCGGTCTCCCTGGCCCAGTTCGGCCATGACGCCATGTTCGTCACCGCCCTGCCCAAACACGCGCTGGCCGAGGCCTGTCTGGGCGAGCTGCGCCGCTTCGGTGTGGACGTGTCCGCAGTCTGCCGCACAGACGGCCGGCTGGGTGTCTATTATGTGGAGGCCGGCGCCAACCAGCGCCCCTCCACCGTCTTGTATGACCGCGCGGGCAGCGCCATCTCCCTGGCGGCACCGGGAAACTTTCCGTGGGCTGACATCTTCTCCGGCAAGGCATGGTTCCATCTCACCGGCATCACGCCCGCATTGAGCGCCTCCTGTGCGGCTGTGTCCCTGGAAGCCCTTCAAGCCGCGCGGGCCGCCGGTCTGAAGGTGTCCATCGACCTGAACTACCGGGGCAAGCTCTGGCAATACGGCAAGCGGGCGGACGAGGTGATGCCGGAATTGGTCCGTCTTGCCGATGTCCTGATCGGCAACGAGGAGGACTGCCAAAAGGCACTGGGCCTCGCGGCAGATGTCCAGGTGACCTCCGGCGAGCTCTCCGACGCCGCGTATGACGACCTCACCGGCCAGGTGCTCGCGACATACCCCAACCTCTCCCATGTGGCCATCACCCTGCGCGAGAGCCACAGCGCGGACCACAACACCTGGTCCGCCTGTCTGGCCGAACGCGGGGAGTTCCACCGCAGCCGCCGCTATGAAATCCGGGACATCGTGGACCGGGTGGGCGGCGGAGACGCGTTTGCGGCCGGGCTCATCCACGGGCTGCGCAACAACCGGACGCCAAGGGACGCCCTGGCGTTCGCGACCGCCGCCAGCTGCCTCAAGCACAGCATTCCCGGCGACTTCAACCGGGTTTCTGTCGCGGAGGTGGATGCCCTGCTCGGCGGGGATGCCTCCGGCCGGGTACAGCGGTAACCGCCGCACGGGTCCAGCGGTAACCGCTGTACGGCCCCGCCGGCAAGCGTTGCGGCAACACACGCCTGCCGGACGGGCAGGAATACACAGGCCCACCATCCCCGGGACATGAAAAGGAGAAAATCATGAAGCTGGTGAAGCATGAGTTGTTCAAGGTGGCCCCGCGCTGGCTGTTTCTGCGTCTGGAGACGGACGACGGCCATGTGGGCTGGGGCGAGCCCATCGTGGAGGGCCGCGCGGAAACCGTTCGGGCCTGCGTGGAAGAGCTGTGGACCTATCTGGACGGCAAGGATCCCATGCGCATCGAGGACATCTGGCAAATGCTCTACCGGAGCGGCTTTTATCGTGGCGGTCCGGTGCTGACCAGCGCCCTGTCCGGCATCGAACAGGCGCTGTGGGACATCAAGGGCCACTATTACGGCGCACCGGTTTACGATCTGCTCGGCGGCAAGTGCCGGGACAAAATCCGAGTCTACAACTGGATTGGCGGGGATCGGCCCGACGCGGTGTACGAGGACGCGAAACGGCACATGGCCAACGGTTTCACCGCGGTGAAGATGAACGCGACCGAGGAGATGGACTACATCGACAGCCACGCAAAAATCGACGCCGTGCTCGCCCGGGTGGCCGCGGTCCGTGACGCGGGGCCAACGCTCGACATCGGCATCGACTTCCATGGACGGGTTCACAAGGCCATGGCCAAGGTGCTGGCCCACGAGCTTGAGCCCTTCCGCCTGATGTTCATCGAGGAACCGGTGCTCTCCGAAAACCTTGAGGCGCTGCGCGAAATCGCCCGCCACACCACCATTCCCATCGCCACAGGCGAACGGCTGTTCACCCGGTGGGACTTCAAGGATCTGCTCGCCTCGGGCTATGTCGACATCATCCAGCCGGATCTGTCGCACGCCGGCGGCATCCTGGAATGCAAAAAAATCGCCGCCATGGCCGAAGCCTACGACGTCGCGATGGCGCCGCACTGTCCCCTGGGGCCCATCGCACTCGCCTCCTGCTTCGCGCTCGACGCCTGCACGCCCAACGCGGTCATCCAGGAGCAGAGCCTGGGCATCCACTACAACGTCGGAAACGACCTGCTGGACTATCTGGCCGATCCGTCGGAGTTCTCGTATTCGGACGGATACGTCGCCATTCCGGACAAACCGGGATTGGGCATCACGGTCAACGAGGAAAAAGTGCGTGAACTGGCCCGCACGGGGCACGACTGGAAAAATCCCGTCTGGCGGCACGCGGACGGCGCAATCGCAGAGTGGTGACGCCGAATGCCTCATCCGACCCCGCGTGGTTCCGCGTGACCCCGCACGGCTCCGGAAACCGCGTGCCAAAGGAGGACCTGCATGAATCCGTCATTTGCTGAATTTGCTGCGCTTGTCACCGCGCATCGGGTGTTCGCCATTTTGCGACATGTCCCTGCCGAACAGTTGCCGGCCGTTTTGGACGCGCTCGTGGCGGGCGGTATCCGGCTGCTTGAAATCACCATGAACACACAGGACGCTGTGGGGCAGCTGATGCTGGCACGGGCACATCTTGGCGATCGCGCGATCCTGGGCGCCGGCACCGTCACCACGCCTGCCCGCGCACAAGCCGCCATGGATGCCGGCGCGCGCTTCCTCGTGACACCCAATCTGGATCCGGCCGTGGTGCGGCTGGCCACGGAAGCCGGCGTCCCCATCGTTCCCGGCGTGATGACCCCGTCGGAAATGGTGGCCGGCCTGCAGGCCGGCGCCGCCGCGCTGAAGATCTTCCCCGCCGGGCAACTGGGCACCGGGTATGTCCGGGATGTCCGGGCCGCGCTGGATGACGCGCCGCTGGTGGCCGTCGGCGGCGTGACGGTGGAAAACGCGGCCGACTGGATTCGCGCCGGCTGCATCGGCGTCGGCATTGGCGGCAGCCTGCTCGACAAATCGCTGCTGGCCGCCGGCGACATGGCCGGTCTGACCAACCGCGCCCGCGCCCTGGTTGACAGCCTGGCCGGGGTCTGACCCCAGTCGTACTCCCGCACGGGAAAAGGTTTTTGTTTGAATCCGTCACAGGATGGGTCACATCATACGGGCCGATTTTTCAGCCCGACAGTCCGGCCATCCGGAAACCGTCATCATCACGAAACAGTCACCATCCGAAAATGGTCATCATCACGAAACCGTCACCATCACCATCCGGCCGGCAGGTCCCTTCCGGCAGCATGCCGGGGAGGCGCAGCCGATGCCACCCGTCAAAAGGAGGATTCCCATGTCCATGTTTTGCTATCAGTGTCAGGAAACAGCGCGCAACGTCGGATGCAATGTCCGCGGCGTCTGCGGCAAGGACGAAACGGTCGCAAACCTGCAGGATCTGCTCATCCACACCCTCAAGGGCATTTCTTCCATCGTCGTCGGGGGCAAACTGGATGCCGCCACCCTGCCGGAACTCAACGGTGAGGTGCTGACCAGCCTGTTCATGACCATCACCAACGCGAACTTTGACGCCGATGCCATCGAGAAGCAGATTCTGCGGATGGTCGCCCTGCGGGACGGGCTCAAGGGGAAAGCCCCGGACACCGTTGCCGGAGACGCCGCCACCTTCGTGCCCGGAGACCGGGCCGCCATGCTGCAGAAGGCAGCCGCGGTCGGTGTGCTCGCCACGGAAAACGAAGACGTGCGCTCCCTGCGCGAGCTCACCATCTACGGCCTGAAAGGCATGGCCGCCTATGCCGAGCACGCCATGAACCTGGGCAAAACCGACCCGGCCATTTCCGCGTTCATCTACGAGGCGCTGGCCGCCACGCTCGACGATTCCCTTTCGGCCGATGATCTGGTGGCACTGGTGCTGAAAACGGGGCAGTTCGGCGTCACCGCCATGGCCCTGCTCGACGGCGCCAACACCGGCGCATACGGCAATCCTGAAATCACCAGCGTCAACATCGGGGTGCGTGGCAATCCGGCCATTCTCATCTCCGGACACGATCTGGTGGATCTGGAGCAGCTGCTCGACCAGACCAAGGGAACCGGTGTGGACGTTTACACCCATGGCGAGATGCTGCCCGCGCACTACTACCCGGCGTTCAAGAAATACGACAATTTTGTGGGCAACTACGGCAACGCCTGGTGGAAGCAGGTCGGCGAGTTCGAGTCCTTCCACGGCCCCATCCTGTTCACCACCAACTGCATTGTGCCGCCGAAGTCCGAGGAGGTGCGCGCGCGCATTTTCACCACCGGCGCTTCGGGCTATCCGGGATGCCCGCACATTGAACCGGACGCAAACGGCAAGAAGGACTTTTCCGCCATCATCGCCATGGCCAAAACCCTGCCCGCACCGGAGGAAATCGAGACCGGCAGCATCGTGGGCGGTTTTGCCCACGCACAGGTTTTTGCCCTGGCCGACAAGGTGGTGGACGCCGTCAAGAGCGGTGCCATCAAGAAATTCTTCGTCATGGCCGGCTGCGACGGTCGCATGAAGAGCCGCGAATACTACACCGAGTTTGCGCAAAAGCTGCCGAAGGATACCGTCATCCTGACCGCGGGCTGCGCGAAATACCGTTACAACAAGCTGCAGCTGGGCGACATCGGCGGCATCCCGCGCGTGCTCGACGCCGGCCAGTGCAACGACTCCTATTCGCTGGCCGTCATCGCGCTCAAGCTCAAGGAAATCTTCGGGGTGGAGAGCGTCAATGACCTGCCCATCGCGTACAACATCGCCTGGTACGAACAGAAGGCCGTCATTGTGCTGCTGGCCCTGTTGTATCTCGGCGTGAAGAACATCCATCTGGGACCCACGCTGCCCGCCTTCCTGTCTCCGAACGTCGCAAAGGTGCTGGTGGAGAAATTCGGCATCGCCGGCATCGGCACCGTGGACGAGGACATCAAGCTTTTCATGGGCGCATGACATCCGGGTTTGCGAAGACTTGTCCGGAACACAAGCCGTGACAGTCATGCATGCCCTTCTCCCCAACCCCAACCCCCACCCGCCTTTTCCCATGAAGCGCGGGTGGGGTTTTTTGATCCGATCACGGTTCCCGCTTGTCATGAATTCAAGAATTCCTGCAGAACAACTCGCAGAAGCGAGTTGTTCCACTGGAATCATTCATCGGATGATGATAGAATCGATGCATCTGTAAACACGTTTTCACATCGACGCAACCTTCTTCAGGTTTCCATTCCCCCGGCGGTGTGAAAAACGTGCCACGCGCATCCAGGGCAAAGGCGGTGACCCATGACCAATACCCGTTTCCCATTCAGGCTGTTCGGCCTGTTTGTCATTTTCTTTTCGAGCCTGGCCTTGATCGGCTCCTACATGAATCTGTATCTGGACAGCACCGGCATGTCAAAGTCCGAAATCGGCCTCACCGTCTCAATCTCCACCGGATTCCTGCTGCTGGTGCAGCCCATCTGGGGCCTGCTCAGCGACAAGGCCCGCAACAAGAACCTGTTGCTGGTGGTCATGCTGGGCATGGCCGGCGGCGCAGCCATGCTGATACCGCGCCTCTCCGGCTTGTGGCTGCTGGTGGGCGGTGTCTGTGCGGTCACCATCTTCTACAACCCCATCCAGCCGCTGCTGGAAAACCTGGCGTTGGAACAGCTCGAAGGTTCCCGCTGGGATTACGGACAGATCCGGATGGGCGGCACCATCGGCTTTTCGGTCATGGTGCTGGCTGCGGGCGTCCTGCTGCAGAACAACTACGTCATGGTCTTTCCTGCAGTCACCGTCATTCTGTTGTCCAGCGCCGTCATCATTCTGCGGATGCCCCCTGTCCGGGGACACCGGCACGGCACCAACCGCGCGCCGGTCCGGGAGGTTTTCAGGGATCCCGTGCTGCGGATCATCACCCTGTATTTCCTGCTCTTCGTGCTGACCGCCAATGTATTCTACAGCTTCTACCCCATTCATTTCGCCTCCATCGGCGGAAGCAGCGCGTGGGTTGGCCTGATGCTGTTTGTCTGTGCCATGTCCGAAGTTCCGTTCTTCTATTTTGCCGGCGCGCTGGTAAAACGGTTCGGCCTGTACCGCATGATTCTGCTGTCCGGCCTGGCGACCGCCTTGCGCTGGTTCCTCATCTACAGCTTTTCCAATCCCGCCCTGATCGTGCTGGTGGGCCTGCTGCACGGCGTCGGGTTCGTTCCCGTCGGATATGGCGTGGCCATTCACATCAACACCCACCTGCCCAAGGAGCTCCGCGCCACCGCGCAATCCCTGGTGGCGCTGCTGACAGCGTTCTTCTCACGCGTGGTGTTCGGCTATGCGGGTGGCGTGGCCTGTGACGCGTTCGGCGTGCGAAACGTGCTGCTCATCGCCTCCGGCGTGATGCTGCTGGCAACCCTTGTGTTCGCCGTGGGATATCGCCGCGCCATTGCCAGGGATCCCTCGGCCACGGACAGGCCCGCGCTGCCCACGGAAACAGCGCCCCCGTCAATCTCCGAACCGATTCCCGCGCCGATTGCCGGGATCACGCCGACACCGTCTGGTATACTGGAGGAAAGCAGCCCGAATTCCGGGGATTCACCACCCGGCAGGGGCTGACGGACGCAACGGGGGTGACCATGAAATCCGCATACAAATCCATCCTGTCCCATCTGCAAAACAAGTCGGTGGTGTCCACACACGCACACCACCGGGAGGATGCGTTTCATTCAACCCTCACCCTGACCTCGCTGTTCGCGCATTCCTATGTCAACTGGTGTGGCGTCCCCGTTGGAGACACCCCCGCCGAGCACAAGGATTTTCTGGACAAGGTCCGCTACAAATCCTATTTCGTCTGGCTGGAAAAGGCCCTGCAGCAGTTGTATGGGTTCTCCGAACCCATCACGGCGGAAAACTGGACGGCCATCTCCGGACGCATCGCCACCGCGCATCGAAATCCCGAACATCATCTCGCGGTCATGCGCGAGCAGTGCGGGTATCGCAAGGTCATTCTCGACGCCTATTGGAACCCGGGAGATCACAATGGTCATCCGGATTTGTTCACCCCCACCTTCCGCGTGGACGCCTTCTTCTCCGGCTACGATCCGGCCAAGCCGGATCACGACGGGGTGCTGCTCAAGGATCTTTTTGGACAGCAGCCACCGGACAATCCCGAGGACTTTTCCCAGTGGATGGACAGAATCATCCGCGACAAGAAGGCGTCCGGCTGCGTGGCGCTCAAATGCGCCATCGCCTATGAGCGCGATTTGCTGTTCCACCCCGCGACCGAGACCGATGCGGCGGCGGCCTTCGAACGCTCCGAATCCGGTCCCTCCGCCAAAGCCGTCCGTCAGTATCAGGACTGGCTGTTCCACGAGGTGTGCCGGATGGCGGCCAAAAACAACCTGCCGCTGCAAATCCACACCGGTCTGGGTCAGTTGTACGGCACCCGGCCGCTGGCGCTGCTCGAAACCATCCGGGTTCATCCCCAAACGCGCTTTGTGCTGTTTCACTGCGGGTTCCCTTGGACGAACGACATCAACGCGCTGCTGCACGCCTGCCCCAATGTGTATCCGGATTTGTGCTGGGTGCCCCTGCTCTCACCCACGGCGGCCACACAGGTCATTCGCGAACTGGTGGAAATCGGCACGGCAGACAAGCTGTGCTGGGGCTGTGACACCTGGACAGCGGAAGAGAGCCTTGGCGCGCGAATGGCGTTGAACCACACCCTTTCCCGCGCGTTGGGCTCTCTTGTCAAGGAAAACTATTTTTCATTGGAGGACGCTTTCGCGGTCGCGGACAACATCCTCTCGCGCAACGCGGCTGCATTGTACGGCATCTAGCATTATGCGTTTTTGACACCCGCCTGCGCTGCGGCGCCGTTTCCGTTCACCTGCAGTTCGCAATGCTGCGTCATCATCTCCATGAACTCCTCGCCGGTCAGCGTTTCACGCTCCAGCAGGCCGCGCGCCACGCACCGCAGCAGGGCCTCCTCGCCCTTGAGGATGCCGGTGGCCTTCTCATAGGCCGACTGCACCAGCTTCATGACCTCGGCATCCACGCGGGCCGCCGTATCCTGGGAGCAGGCCAGGGTGGAGTCGGTGCCCAGATACGGATTGTCCACCGTTTCGAGCGCCACCATGCCGAACTGCTCGCTCATGCCGTAGCGGGTAATCATGGCGCGGGCGATGCGCGTGGCCTGTTCAATGTCGTTGGCCGCACCGGTGGTGATGCTGCCGAAAATCAGCGCCTCGGCCGCGCGTCCGCCGGTGAGGGTGACAATTTTGTTGAAGGCCTCTTCCCTGGACATCAGCACCTTGTCGTCCTCGGGCACCTGGAGGGTATACCCCAGCGCACCGGAGGTTCGGGGCACAATGGTGATTTTCCGGACCGGCGCGGAATCGGTCTGGCGCGCCGCCACCAGGGCATGTCCCACCTCGTGGTAGGCCACAATCTCCTTCTCCTTGGGCGTGATCACCGCGTTCTTGCGCTGGTAGCCGGCCAGGATCACTTCCACGCTTTCCATGAGATCGTGCTGCGAAACCTTTTCCCTGCCCAATCGAACCGCCCGCAACGCCGCCTCGTTGATGACATTGGCCAGCTCGGCGCCGGAAGCGCCGGCCGTGGCCCGCGCAATGGCCATGCAATCGATGTCCGGTTCCATCTGCACGTTTTTCGCGTGCACCTTCAGGATGGCTTCCCGGCCCTTCAGATCCGGCAGCTCCACCGGGATGCGCCGGTCGAACCGGCCCGGCCGCAGCAATGCCTTGTCCAGGCTTTCCGGACGGTTGGTTGCCGCCAGAATCACCACGCCCTTGCGGCCGTCGAAGCCGTCCATCTCGGACAGGAGCTGGTTGAGCGTCTGCTCGCGCTCGTCATTGCCGCCAAAATTGCTGTTGCCGCGTTTTTTGCCGATGGTGTCGATTTCATCGATGAAGATGATGCAGGGCGCCTTTTCGTTGGCCTGTTTGAACAGGTCGCGCACCTTGGCGGCGCCCATGCCCACAAACATTTCCACAAATTCCGAGCCGGAGATGGAGAAAAAGGGCACCTTCGCCTCTCCCGCCACCGCCTTGGCCAGCAGCGTCTTGCCGGTGCCGGGAGGGCCCACCAGCAACGCGCCCTTGGGCAGGTTCGCGCCAATGGCGGCATACCTGCGCGGGTTGTGCAGAAAATCCACGATCTCGGTCAGGGCCTCCTTGGCCTCCTCCTGACCGGCCACGTCCTCAAACGATTTGCCGGTCTGCGCCTGCACATAGATTTTGGCGTTGGCCTTGCCGAAGGTCAGGGCGTTGCCGCCACCCATCCGCTTGGTCATGCTGCCCATCAAAAACCGTCCCAAAAAGAAGAATACCGCGATGGGAAACACCCAGGAGAGCAGGAACGACATGATGGGCGACAACTCCTTGGGCACCACGCGCCCGAAGGTCACGCCCGCCTCAATGAGCCGGTTGGTGAGTTCATCGTCCGGCATCAGGCCGGCAGTGTGAATCGTCGGCTCCCCCTCGACAAGGGCGGTGTAGTAGAGCACTTGGCCGTCGAGCTCCACCTTTTCCACCTCGTCCGCCGACAGCTGACGCAAAAAAGTGCCGTAGTCGGATTCCACGATGTTCGCCTGGGTCAATGCCGGGAGCAAAAACGCGTTGACCAGCATCAGGATGGTCATGACAACCAGCCCGTAATAGATGAATGGCTTTTTGGGATTCAATTTTTCTTCCATGTCGTCAGGCCTCCAGTTGTATTTGGCTTATGCTACAGCATACGTAAAACTCATGGCCTGAATATGAACAATCCGTGAATTTTACGGAACCCAGCCGCACGCGCAGGGACCAAGACGCCCGGCACACCGGACGACGGGCTGCGAAAATGGCCGGCCGCTTCACTTGGGATCCTGTTCCGGCGCGGATCGGCGCGACTCCCGCAGCGACATCAGCCCCTCGCCGGCCATACGGACCATACCCGGCCCACACCATGACCCCAGCGGCGTCAGCACCTGGCCAACCCGCATCACAACGGCCTCCCATGGCTGCAGCACGCCATCGAAGGCGCTCCGCCCCGTGCTGGAAAGGATCACCTCGCCCAGGCAGGACACCCGGCGGAAACGCCCGGACAGGTTCATCAGCACCGTCAGGGAATCGCCATCGAGCTCCCGGCGCCAGGCCAGGAATCCCCTGCGGCTCACCAGTGGATGGAAAGATCCCTCGAGCAGCACCCGGTTTCCCGCACGCAGCGCAATCATGCGTTTGTAGAAGGCGCGGATGGAATCCGGATCGTTCCGCTGGGCGGCGACATTGATGCGATCGTGGTTGTGATTGACCGCCAGCCAGGGGGTTCCCGTGGTGAACCCGGCCTGGGGTTCGGCCGACCATTGCATGGGCGTGCGGGCATTGTCGCGCGAGGTGGCGCGGATGATCCGCCAGCGCAGCCATTTCGGAACGTGCAGGGAGGCCAGCAGCGCATCAATGCTGTGGGATTCCAAATCGCGCACCTCGTCCATCGAGGTGAAGTCGAACGCGGTCATGCCGATTTCCTGGCCCTGATAGACAAACGGTGTGCCCCGCAGGGTCATCAGCAGCACGCACAGCAGCTTGGCGGACTGCGCCCAATACCGGTCGGCATCCCCGAACCGGGAGACGCTCCGGGGCTGATCATGGTTCTCCAGATAGTTCGCGTTCCATGGCAGGGCTTCCTGCCAGCGTGCCAGCACCCTGCCGAGCCGGCCGGCATGGAAGCGCCGCTTGAACCATTTGACAATCCATTGATCCGTTTCCATGTGTTCAAACGAAAAAATGAGATTGAGTTCCCGCCGTTCCGGCAGACACAAGTTGCGACCCTGTTCCGGTGTGACAAAAACGGTTTCGCCGACGGTGAAGCAGGTGTATTGGTCGAGCACCTCCCGGCGAAGTGTCCGCAATATCTCGTGGGTGCCCTCCCGGGTCAGATAGTGCTCGCTGCCGGTGAGGATGAGCTTGCGGCGGCCGTCCCCGAGGGAGGCCTTCCACAGCAGGTTGATGACATCGCACCGGAATCCGGCGATGCCCTTGTCGAGCCAGAAACGGAGCACCTGTTCCACCGCGGCCAGCACGGCGGGGTTCCGCCAGTTGAGATCGGGCTGCTTGTGGCCGAACAGGTGCAGGTAATATGCCTGGGCTGTGTCATCAAAGGTCCAGCACCGGCCGCCGAAAAAACCGGTCCAGTTGTTGGGCATGTCCGCCGCCGTTCCGGGTTTCCGCCCTTTTCCCGGACGCCAGACGTACCAGTCGTGGTAGGGACTGTCGGGATCTCGCGCGGCCTGGAACCAGGGATGCTCGTCCGAGGTGTGGTTGATGACGAGATCCATGATGATTTTCATGTTCCGCCGGCCTGCCGCTTCGATCAGGGCCTCCATGTCCGCCATGGTCCCAAAATCCGGATGGATGCCGCAGTAGTCGCTGATGTCATACCCATTGTCGGCATTGGGCGACGGGTAGACCGGGCTGAGCCACAGGACGCCGACCCCCAGATCCGCCAGATCGTCGAGCCGGGAAATGATGCCGGGGATGTCTCCGATGCCGTCGCCATTGCTGTCCTGAAAACTGCGCGGATAGATTTGATACACCACACGTTCCTGCCACCAGTGAATCATGGCGTTTCCTCCCCGGCGGCCCTGTCAAGGGTGATGATTGCGAACAGACGGGGATCCAGGGCCGTCAATGCCTGCTGTATCCTGTCGCAGATTTCAACTTCCGTCAGGCGGAACCGGAAGGGCGCCACCACGTCGAAAAACAGGTTTCGATGGTTTTTGCCGCGCGTCATCCTGAAATCATGAAACCGCAGCACCGGATCGATGTCCTCCAGAATGCGCGCGACTGCGTCGCGCAAGGTCACGATCATCGGGTCGTCCGTCACGACCGGGTCCAGATGGATGACCAGCCGGACGCCCATGTCCCGCAGGATGTCCCGTTCAATGTCGTCGATGAGCTCATGGCTCTCCAGCAGATCGGCGGACGCGTCCACCTCCACATGGACGGAGGCGTGGGTGCGGTTTGGCCCATAGTCGTGCACCATCAAATCGTGCAGGCCCATCACCCCGTCATGGGCCAGGATGATGGCCTCCAGTTCCCGCGCCATCTCCGGGGAGGGCCCCCGGCCAAGGATGCGATCCACGGTATCCCGAAAAATGCCCACGCCGGTGAACAGGATGAACAGCGCCACCAGCAGCCCCATCCAGCCATCCAACGGAAGGGAAAACAAGGCCCCCAGCACCATCGACAGCAGCACAGCCGAAGTGGCCAGCACATCCGACAGGCTGTCGGCCGCGGTGGCAAGCATCACGCTCGAGTCGATGCGTCGACCGATGGTTCTGTTGAAGCGGTACAGCCACAGTTTGGCAAGGATTGAGACCACCAGGATGATCAGCGCCGTGAGGTTGAAGGCCACCAGCTCCGGAGACAGGATTTTTTTCACGGAGGCCTTGCCCAGCTCCACACCCAGCATCACAACCAGCAGCGCGACCAGGGAGGACGCGATGTACTCCATGCGGGCATGGCCGAACGGATGATCCTCGTCCGCCGGTTTGCCCGACATCCGGAAGCTGAGAAGCGAAATCACGGAAGATCCGGCATCGGAGAGGTTGTTCACGGCGTCACCCGTGATGGCCAGACTGCCGGAAAGCCAGCCAGCCAGCAGCTTGGTGCCCGCCAGCACCAGATTGACCACCACGCCCACCAGGCCGCCGAGTCGGCCATACTGGCGGCGTACGGAATCCAGCTGTGTGGCCTCCGCGTTTTTCACAAAGGCACGGATCAACCCATTTGTCATGCCGCCTCCCGGACACCTGGCGCGTCGCTTTGCTTTCGTCTCACCTCTCCAGACATGCTGTCTGGAGAGGTATCGAAATCTCAAAGCATGGTGTGCTCAATCAGAATTTTGGTGCCGATGCCTATCAGCACCAGTCCTCCCATCAGTTCCGCTTTCTGCTTCAGCTTTGCGCCGAACCGGTGCCCCACGTACACGCCGAGGAACGAAACACCCAGCGTGATCAGGCCCACAAAGAGCACCGCCGGCAGGATGCGCACCTGCAGGAACGCGAAGGTGATGCCCACCGCGAGCGCGTCGATGCTCGTGGCAATGGCAAGAACCACCAGGCGCTTGTAGTTGATGGTTTCCCCGCTGTCGACGGGACAATCCTCCGCGCTGAAAGCCTCATACAGCATTTTCCCACCAATCAGCCCCAGCAAACCAAAGGCGAGCCAATGGTCGATGGCCGTGATGTAGGACTCAAACTGGCGTCCCAGCAGCCAGCCGAGCAGGGGCATGGCTGCCTGGAACACGCCGAAGAACAGTGCGATGATGCCCGCGTTCCTGGGGCGAAACCGTTTCATGCCCAAGCCCTTGCACAGGGCCACCGCAAAGGCGTCCATGGACACCCCGAGCGCAATGAGCAGCAATTCTATGATTCCCATGTCATGTCCTCACCGGTTGTTTGTTGTGTCAAAAGCGTATTTTATCGAAAAAGGACATTTCCTGTCAAAATCCAAAGCAGGCGTTGTCGGCGCCACCGCTCATGATTCCTGGGTCGCATGGATGCGTTCCAGCCGGAGAAGCTTCTCCTTGATGTCCACCCCGCCCGCATATCCCACCAGTGTGCCGTTGGATCCCACCACCCGGTGGCAGGGGACCAGCAGCAGCATGGGGTTGCGATTGGACGCGGCGCCAACCGCCCTGCTGGCACCCGGATTTCCGGCTTGCGCCGCAAGCTGGGCATATGTCCGGGTCTCCCCATATGGAATCTGCAGCAGCAGTTCCCAGATCCGCTGCTGGAAAGGGGTACCCTCCAGATGCAACGGCAGGCTGAACGCGCGGCGCGTTCCCGAAAAGTATTCCGCGAGTTCTCCCAGCGCCTGCGCTATCAGCGCGGAGCGTCTGCCCTCGAGCCGACGCAGCAGCTCGTCGGGCATCATGTCCACAAAGCGCACGCCCGTGATTTGGCTGCCATTCTCCATGATCACCAGCCGACCGATGGCCGTATCCGCCAGGGCAAAGCCGGCGACGGGAGAGGAGGGAAACCGGATTTGCCCTTCCCCTCTCCGAAACGCTTCCGCGGACAGGCCGGCCTGGGCCTGAAAAAACACCTGGAACGCAGAAGCGCCGGCAAACCCAAGCCTTTCCGCAACGTCCGGAACCGGTTCCGTGGTCAACCCCAGATAATCCTTGGCGGCCTTGAGCCTGCGCGCGTCCATATAGGCCGCCGGGGTCAAGCCGGTTTGCTGCCGGAACCGTCTTGTCAGTTCCGAAATGGTGAACCCGAGCAATTTGGCGGTTTTGGCGAGGGGTTTTCGCCAGGTTTCCTCTTTCTCGAGCTCCGCGCAAATCCTGTCCAGCTCCGTCGCCTGCCGGGCCGCGCCCTCCAAATCCGGCCTGCAGTGCGGGCAGGGATGAAAGCCGTCCTGAACCGCCTGTTGCGCGGTGCCAAAAAAAACGGTGTGGCTCCGGACCGGAATGCTGGCCGTGCAGCCCGGATGGCAGAAACATTTCGTTGTCTTCAACCCAAAGAAAAAGGGTTCATCCGCTTCCGTCAATTTGTGCTGGATGGCCTTCCACATATGTTCATCCGTCATGCGATACCTCTTTGTGACAGGGTGTTCCCCTCCATGATGACACATTCCCGCGGCGTTGACAAAAAAAGCTCATCCGCAAGGCAAACGGGCCATCCCTTCCCATGCAGGGTTCCTTCCCTTCGCAATTTTGAGGCTGGTCCCACTTGCCTTTTTCCCCACTCCGGTCTACCATGTAGATTAGTGGCTTATCCACCTGTCTTCCGGAGGCATCCATGGAACTGAACCGCACCCCCCTGTATCTGCAAATTGTTGATCTGCTGCGAACCGAGCTGACGGATGGCACGCATCCTGCCGGCGCCCGCTTCCCCTCGGAACGCGAGTTGGCCGGGCGCTTTTCCGTCAGCCGCACCACCGCCAACAAAATTCTCTCCGTACTGGTGTCCGAAGGCCGGCTGCAGCATCGAAAGGGGCTGGGCGCCTTTGTCTCCGCACCCAGCCTGGCGCATGACATCAACACGCTGCTTTCCTTCACGGAAAAAGCGCGTCGAAGCGGCATGGCGCCGGATACGCATATTCTGGCCTTCCGGAAGGAAATGCATCCGGAACTCGGCGCGTGCCTGTACATGGTTCGGCACCGGTTCGCCGACGGACTTCCCGTCATTCTGGAAAAGCGCTGGATCCCGGAACCGCTCGGCAGCGGGCTGACACGGAAAATGGCCTCCGGATCCCTCTATGAAGCGTTTTCCACGCAACTGGGGTTGTCGGTTGGTCACGCCGAACAGCAGGTTCGCGCGGTGACGCCGGTGGCGGAAGAACGGACACGGCTTGGCATCCGGTCGGGTACGGCCTGTCTGCGGGTGGTGGGCCGCGGCTTCCTGACCGACGGCACGCTCCTGTGGGTGGAAGACACACTCTTTCGAGGGGATCTGTTCTCCTTTCACGCCACGCTGGGTCCCGCCGGACTTCCCGGGCAACATACACAGGGCACCATCATGAACGTGCCAAAACAAGAAAACACACAGCCACACAAGGAGGATTTCCCATGATCACAGCAAGAGCCATCGCCGGTATGATCGATCATTCCCTGCTCAAGCCTGAGATGGACAAGGAGACGGTGGCCGCGGGATGTGCCGTCGCAAAACAGTACGGGACGGCATCCGTCTGCGTGAAGCCATGCGATTTGCCTGTTGCGGCCCAGGTCCTTGCCGGTTCGTCCGTGAAGCTTTCCACGGTCATCGGGTTCCCGCATGGCTCGAACCGGACGGACGTGAAGGTGTTCGAGGCCGAACGCGCCATGGACGACGGAGCCGTGGAGCTGGACATGGTCCTGAACATCGGCCGGCTCATTTCGGGTGACGATGACCTGGTTCGGGAGGATATCCGGCAGGTCGTGGAGGCCGCCCATCGCCGCGGCGCCATCGTGAAGGTGATTTTCGAGAACGCGTTTCTGACCGACGATCAGAAGCGCAGGGCGTGTCTGCTCTGCGAACAGGCGGGGGCCGATTTCGTCAAGACCTCCACGGGCTTTGCGCCATCCGGTGCCACCCTCGCCGATCTGAAGCTGATGCGCGCCACCTGTTCGGAAAAGGTTGCCGTCAAGGCGGCCGGCGGTGTTCGGACATTGGACGCGATGCTGGCCTGTCGCGCCGTTGGCTGCACCCGCTGCGGGGCCACCGCCACCATTGCCATCATGGAAGAGGCATACA
>JAEWSN010000213.1 GCA_023459915.1 Bacillota bacterium | reverse complement strand
GAACGGGTCATTGCCGACATCCTGTCCGACATGGCGAAACCGGTGGCCATGAACCGGCTGTTGCAGGGAGATGTCGGTTCCGGCAAGACCCTCGTCGCGCTGGTGGCCGCCTACGCCGCCATGGCCGACGGGTGGCAGGCCGCGCTGATGGCGCCGACGGAAATTCTTGCCCGGCAGCACGCGCAGGCAGCCGTGGAACTGCTCGGGCCGCTGGGGTTTCAGGTGTCGCTGCTGGTCGGAGGCATGAGAAAACGCGGGCGGGACGCCATCCTTTCAGATCTGGCGGCCGGCCGGATCCACCTGGTCATCGGCACGCACGCCCTGCTGGTTGGGGATGTGCGCTTTGCCAGGCTGGGGCTGGTCATCACCGACGAGCAGCACCGGTTCGGCGTGCGCCAGCGCGCGCAGCTGTTCGGGAAGGGACATGTCCCCCACAT
Source organism: Bacillota bacterium (assembly GCA_023459915.1). Classification (GTDB taxonomy): domain Bacteria; phylum Bacillota; class Clostridia; order DSM-8532; family DSM-8532; genus JAEWSN01. The sequence continues at coordinate 4,839 of JAEWSN010000213.1, read as the reverse complement.
GCTGGTCATGACAGCCACGCCCATCCCGAGAACCCTGACGCTTGCCTTTTATGGGGATCTGGACGTGTCCGTGATCGATCAGCTGCCGCCGGGTCGCAAACCCATCCGGACCTATGTGGTCGAGGAGGACATGCGTCCCCGGATTGAAGCTTTTCTGCGAAAGACCGTGGCACAAGGACAGCAGGCCTATGTGGTCTGCCCGCTGGTGGAGGATTCCGAAGAGATGTCCGCGGAATCCGCGGAAAGCGTGGCGGCCCGGTATCGGGATCAGGTGTTCCCCGATTTGCGGGTGGGCATGCTCCACGGCCGGATGAAGGCGGACGAAAAGGATCGGGTCATGCAGGCGTTCGCCGCAGGCTCGCTCGACATTCTGGTCTCGACAACCGTCATCGAGGTGGGCGTGAACGTGCCCAATGCCTGCGTGATGGTGGTGGAGAACGCGGAGCGCTTTGGCTTGTCCCAGCTTCACCAGCTGCGGGGCCGGGTGGGGCGTGGCGGCGCGCAATCCCATTGCGTGCTGTTCGCGGGGACAAAAACCAAAACGTCCCGCGACAGGCTCCGCGCCATTGCGGACACGCAGGACGGATTCGCGCTGGCCGAGCTCGACCTGAAGCTGCGCGGACCGGGTGAGGTGCTGGGCACACGGCAAAGCGGGCTTCCCGAGTGCCGGGTCGCGGATCCGTTTGTGGACCTTGATCTGGTGCGGATGGCCCGGGAGGAGGCGGCCCGGCTGGAAGGCCCGGAGGCCGACCCGGCACTGCACCCCTTGCGGCAGCAACTGCTTGCCCGGTTTGCCCGCCGGGTGCGCGACATCGCGCCGAACTGATCCCCGCCAACGAGACCTGAAAGGAGTTCCCCATGCCCAGAGTGATTGCCGGCACCGCCGGCGGGATTCCCCTGAAGACACCGGCCGGGGACGGCACAAGACCCACCACGGATCGGACCAAGGAGTCCGTGTTCAACATGATTCACCAGGACCTTCCCGGCGCACGCGTGCTCGATCTGTTTGCCGGATCGGGCTCCCTTGGCATCGAGGCGTTGTCGCGGGGGGCGGTGGAAGCGGTTTTCGTGGAAGCCAGCCGGCCGGTGTGCGCCCTGATCCGGGACAATCTGGAGAAGACACGGCTGGCCGGGTCGGCGGAAGTGCTGTGCATGGAGGCGGGCGCGGCTTTGAAAAAGCTGGCGGCACAGGGAAGGCAATTTCATCTGGTGTTCGCGGACGCGCCCTACCGGCGCGATTTTGTGCTGAAAACGCTTCTTTTGCTGGATGAAAATGATATAATGATGCACGATGGCGTGGCCGTGATGGAGCATCACCGGGAGGAAACCCCGCCCGACGGGGTGGCCCGCTGGCGGCTCACCCGACGCAGGACGTACGGAGAAACCGTCTTTTCATTTTACCTCCATTCGTCCGGAGAGGAAGACCATGCGGATATTCGTCTACCCGGGCAGCTTTGATCCGGTGACACGCGGTCACATGGACATCATCAACCGGGCCGCCGCCCTGTGCGATCGGCTGATTGTGGCCGTGCTCACCAACAGCGGCAAGCATCCCACCTTCAGCAAGGACGAGCGGATGGACCTGCTGCGCACGGCCATCGGATACAGGCCCGGCATCGAGGTGCACTCCTTCGAGGGGCTGCTGGTCCATTTCATGGATCAAATCGGTGCCACCACCATCGTCAAGGGCCTGCGCGCCATGTCCGACTTTGAGTACGAGATGCAGATGGCGCTCATCAACAAGCACATGAACCCTGCGGTGGAAACCCTGTTCATGATGGCGGACACACAGTATTCCTTCCTCAGTGCCAGTGTGGTCCGGGAACTGGCGCAACATGGCGGCCCCGTGGGAGATTTTGTCCCGGAGGGCATTGCGGACACAATCAGGAACAAATACGCCCGAAAGGGCTGAGATGGAACCGGGAGGAGAAAGATGGAACTGCTGGAATTGCTCGAACAGCTTGAGGATACACTGGAAAGAGGCCTCAATGTTCCCTTTTCGGGGCGCTGCCTGGTTCGACGGGATGAGGTGCTCGAACTGATTCAGGACATCCGGCTCAAGCTGCCGGACGACATCAAGCAGGCCCGCTCCATTTCCGAGGAGAGCGCCCACATTCTGCAGGAAGCGGAAAACAAGGCCGGGGAGATCCTCAAGAACGCGGAAAATCGCATCACCGCCATGGTCGATGAGCACGAAATTTCGCGCAAGGCGGTGGAGCAGGCGGAGGTCATCATCGCGAACGCGAAGAAGAACGCGCGGGAAATCCGCCTCGGAACAAGGGAGTATGCCGACGGTGTGCTCGACAAGGTGGAATCCATCCTCGCCGAAACGATGGACGTGATTCGCCAGAATCGCCAGGAATTGAAATGAGGACGAAACATGGATGAGCAGGAACGGGACGGACAGGTCCTGGCCGAAGGGGCCGGAGAGGTGCGCATCTCCACGGATGTCATTGTGGTGATCGCGCACACCGCGGTCATGGAAACCGAGGGCGTGGCGGGCATGAGCGCGGGCATCGCGGACAATATCTCGCAGGTGCTCGGCAGAAAAGGCGGCACCAAGGGCGTCAAGGTGGAGCTGGCCGGTCGGGAGGTGTCCGTGGACTTGTTCCTGATTGTCGATTACGGGGCCCGGATTCCGGATGTGGCGTGGCGGGCGCAGGAACGGGTGAAAAAAGCCGTGGAATCCATGACCGGCCTGGATGTCAAGGCCATCAACGTGCATGTTCAGGGCGTCAGCTTTGACGGCAAGACCGCCGGGTAATCCCGGCAGTTGGGAGAGACAGGGTGTTCGGGTATGTGAATCCTGACAAACCGGAACTCAAGGTAAGGGAATTCGAGGTGTACCGCGCCTATTACTGCGCGGTTTGCAAGGCCATTGGCCGGAACGCCGGCCAGATACCGCGATTGTCGCTGCATTACGATTTGGCCTTTTTGGCCCTCCTGCTCGACGCGTTGTCCCCCATCCCCAATGTGCTCCTGCGGCAGCGCTGTGTGGCGCATCCCGTCAGAAAGCACGCCATCGCGGCCCCCACGCCGGTGATCGCGTACGCCGCAGACATGAACGTGCTGCTGACGTATGAAAATCTGAGGGACAAATGGCACGACACCCATCATGTCGGTGGCGCGATGGGGGCGGCGGTGCTCGCGCGCGGGGCGGCCAAAACCGCCCGGCGATGGCCCGATCAGGTCAAGGCCATCCGGGAACAGCTTCTGCGCCTCAACCAGCTCGAGAAGGACGGGTGCGAGGTGGTGGACGAGGCGGCGGAGCCGTTCGCCCACATCATGGAGACCTTGTTCGCCTGTCCGCTCATCACGGACGAAACCACCCGCAGGGGGCTTGGCTGGCTGGGCTACAATCTGGGGCGCTGGGTCTACCTGATGGACGCATTCGACGATATGGAGGAAGACGCGAAAAAGGGCACCTACAATCCCTATCTGCGGCAGTACCAATACAAGGACCAGCCCATGGAGGCATTCCGCAAAGAAGCCCGGGAACAGGCGTCCTTCTCGCTGATGTATTCGCTGAGCGAGGCGGACAAGGCGCTCAAGGTGCTGCCGGTGAGGAAGAACGTCGAGATTCTCGACAATGTGCTCGAAGCCGGACTCATGCGCAGAACCGACGAGGTGCTGTCCGGCGCGGCGAAAAAGGAAAAGGTGGACGGGTCCACCCCCCGTTGAAAGGATATGGGAACAGGCATGAGCGAGAATCCCTACAAGGTGCTGGGTGTCAAGGAAGGCGCCAGTTACGACGAAATCAAGCGCGCGTACCGCGAAATGGTCAAAAAGTATCATCCCGACAAGTATCGGGACAACCCGCTGGCCGATTTGGCGGATGTGAAGATGCGCGAAATCAACCAGGCGTACGATCTGCTCATGAAGGGTGCGGGCGGCGCATTCCAGTATCAGTACGAGAGCGGAGAAACCCAGGACTACAACTCCTCCTCCGCATCCGCCCGTCCAGGACAACAGGGTGCCGCCGGCGGTTCGAAAGCAAGCGGGACAGCGGGTGGCAACGCGGGCGGAGGCAACCAGGGGGCCAATCGCGCGGGTGCCGGGACACAGAACGCCTCCGGCGGCACCGCGGGCGGCTATGGTCAGGCCGGTGCCCAACAGGGCTGGTCTGCGAACAATGCCGGACAACAGGGGCAGGCCGGTTGGCAGGGCAAGGCCCAGGGCGGCTGGCAGGGACAGCAGTCCGGATTTGGCAGAGAGTTCGAGCTGGCCAAACAGGCGCGCAACCTCATCAACGCCGGCAACATGATGGAGGCGCAGCGGATTCTGGATCGCATGCGCACCCGCAATGGCGAATGGTTTTATCTCCAGGGACTCATTTTCCTGCGCAAGGGCTGGTACGACCGGGGCTACGCGTCCATCCAGCGGGCGGTGCAGATGGATCCCGGCAATTATGAGTATCGCAATGCGCTCAATGGCATGAACAGCCAGTTCCAGGGCTACCGCCAGCAATATGTGAACCGTGGTGGCGCCCAGAATCCGGACATGTGCCAAATCTGCGGCACGCTCTGGTGTGCCGATTCCTGCTGCGAATGTGTGGGCGGAGATCTCATCGGGTGCTGCTGATGGCGGAAAAGACACGCGCGTTGACGCTGACCGGCATTCTGTCGGGCTTCATTGTGCTTTGCCTGTATGCCCAATCCATCGCGCCCACCGGCCGTGCCGGTTTTTTGGTGCTCGCGAGTTTTCTGGTGGGCGCCATTTTCCTGCTCGGCGGCTGGCGCTGGGCGCTCGGCGGCCTGGTGGTCTCGTTGACAATTTCTTTTTTTCTGGTTCCGGACAAGCTGGGACTGGTGCCCTTTGCCCTGCTGTTCGGTCCATACC
>JAEWSN010000212.1 GCA_023459915.1 Bacillota bacterium | reverse complement strand
CCCCGGTTGCAAGATCGGGACGAAACCGGCCTCGGCGAAGCAGAAAGTCAACATCATTTCCGCTCCAACTGCGGTTGGGTCGATTTGAGTAGGTTTGACAGAACGGTTGTTCGGGTTTGATGTGTTGCGCCCACGGCTGAGAGAAGGGGGGGGGGCTTGTTGAGAAAGCGGGTATGGGCTTGTTGAGAAAGCGGGTTCAAGATTTTTATTTTTTGCAGTTGACTCCCGTGTCCGTCTGTTATAATGGTACAAGGTGACGCGGGAATTGACGGCGGTTTTTGGAAGGTCTCACAATGTGGAATGCATTGTTTCGGATGATTTGACGATGCCACCGATACCGATTTTGCGAAGCGGCGTATTGCTGCAACCAATGCATACCTTCTGAATACCCACATGGTGGGTATTCGGGGTGTATAGGATTCGGCAAAGCTGAATCCGGTCCGATTTTGCGTAGCAAAATCGGTGAAAGGGGGAGTTTGCATGAAAGATTATGGAGCTGAATTCATCCGCAACGTCGTCCTGTTGGGGCACGGCGGTGCGGGCAAGACCACGCTGGCGGAATCCATGCTGTTCCTGACCGGCGGAACCGACCGTTTTGGGTCTGTCACGGATGGCAATACCGTGATGGATTTCGATCCGGAAGAGACACGCCGCAACTTTTCCATCAGCACCGCGGTCGCGCCGGTTGAGTGGGACGGGTGCAAAATCAATCTCATCGACACACCCGGATATTTCGATTTTGTCGGAGAGCAGATGCAGGGGCTCGCCGTCGCGGATGGCGCGCTGATTCTGGCGGGTGGCAAGGACGGACTTCAGGTTGGAACGGAAAAAGCCTGGGCGGCCTGCGTGGAGCGCAAGATTCCGCATGTGCTGCTCATCAGCAAGATTGATGAAGAAAATTCAGACTTCAAGAAAGTCTTTTCCCAGTTGAAGGATACATTCGGCAAGAGTGTCATCGCCCTGGAGGTGCCGATTTTTGAGGACGGCAAGGAAGTCGGGGTCATCAATGTCGCCACCATGAAGGCCGCGCTCCACAAGGGCAAGGACGTGGTGCAGTCTGACATTCCCGAGAAAATGCTCCCGCTGATCGAGGAATACCGGGAAGGCATCTCCGAAGCTGTCGCCGAGACGGATGAGGCCCTCATGGAGAAGTATTTCGCCGGCGAGGCCTTTTCGGAAGAGGAGATTGTCAAAGGACTCCATGATGGCATCACCTCCGGCGAAATTTCTCCGGTGCTGTGCGTGTCGGCGGTCACCACCGATGGCGTGCGCATGCTGATGGATGCCATTGTGAAGTATTTCCCCGCGCATGTGGAGAAGGGCACCATTGCCGCCAGAACCGTCGCGGGTGAGCCGGTTGCGCTCAAGACCCAGGCGGATGAGGTGTTTTCCGCCCTGGTGTTCAAAACCGTGGTGGACGCGTTTGTCGGCAGAATCAGCTTCCTGAAGGTGATGTCGGGAACCCTGAAACCGGACTCCGTGGTCTACAACCCCAAGAAGGACAAGACCGAGAAGATTGCCCAGGTGTTCTACATGAAGGGCAAGCAGCAGATTGCCGCCGAAAAGCTGGTGTCGGGTGACATCGGTGTGGTGACCAAGCTGGCGGTGACCGAGACCAATGATACCCTGTGCACCAAGGAAAAGCCTGTTCTGCTGTCGGAAATCGTGTTCCCGAATCCCATGCTGGCCATGGCCGTGCTGCCCAAGTCCAAAGGCGACGAGGACAAGATTGGCACCGGTCTGCACCGCTTGATGGATGAGGATCAAACCTTCCGGATGGAGTTGAACACGGAGACCCACCAGACCTTGTTGTATGGTGTGGGCGATCAGCATCTGGATGTCATTGTCAGCAAGCTGAGGAACAAGTTCAAGACCGAGGTGGACCTGACCGATCCCATCGTGCCCTTCCGTGAAACCATTCGCAAGAAGGTGCGTGTGGAAGGCAAGCACAAGAAACAGAGCGGCGGCCACGGCCAGTTCGGCGATGTCTGGATTGAGTTCGAGCCCGGTGACGGGGAAGGCCTGACCTTCGAGGAAAAGGTCGTCGGCGGCGCGGTGCCCAAGCAGTATTTCCCGGCCGTGGAAAAGGGACTGCTCGAATCCATGCAGCATGGTGTGCTGGCCGGGTATCCGGTGGTGCATTTGAAGGCGACACTGGTTGACGGCAAGTACCACGATGTTGACTCTTCGGAAATGGCATTCAAAATCGCGGCGAGCCTGGCTTACAAGGAAGGGCTCCGGCAGGCGTCCCCGGTGATGCTCGAACCGGTGGCCAGTGTCGAGGTCTTTGTGCCCGATGCCTACATGGGCGACGTGATTGGGGACATGAACAAGCGTCGCGGCCGCATCATGGGCATGACGCCCCAGGATGGCGGCATCCAGCAGGTTTCCGCGGAGGTGCCGGTGGCGGAAATGTTCAAGTACGCGACGGAGCTCCGGTCCATGACCCAGGGACGCGGCTGGTACAACCAGACGTTTGCCCGGTACGATGAGGCCCCGGCCAACATCGCCGAGAAGGTCATCGCCGAGGCGGCCAAACATCACAAAGAGGAGAAGGACGAGGGTTGAGCCTTGTTCTGAAAGCTGCCACGATGGGTTGAATCAAACAAACAGAGCCACGCGATGCACGTGATCGCGTGGCTCTGCTTGTGGGGTGCCTGACATCCGGATGTTGAAGTGCTTGAAGCGGTCATCGTGTTTTCCGGTAGTCGGCGATGGCGGCCTGAAGCGCCCTGGCGCCGAGCAGCGAGCAATGGCGCTTGGCCTCCGGCAAGCCGCCCAGCGCGGCCTCGATGACATCGTCGGTGATGCCGGCCGCCGCCTCGAGTGTCTTTCCGGTGGCCAGGACAGAGGTGATGCTGCTTGAGGCGATGGCTGCCGCGCAGCCGAGCACAAGATAGCGGACGGCGGTGATGGTGTTGTCGCAAATCTGCAGGTGCATCACCAGGCAGTCGCCGCAGGAGGGGTCTCCGCAGGTGCCCATGCCGTCGGGATTCTCGAGCGTGCCGATGTTTCTTGGGTTCATGAAGTGATCCATCACCTGCTCGGTGTAGGGAAGCGGGCTGGCGCCTGTTTCGCGCGCCTCCCGGCAGCTGTCGCACATCCCGGTTTCCGGGATGATGTTGTGATTGCTGTCTGACTGTTGTGCGGGCAATGGCATACCTCCGGCTTGCGCCAATGGGGAAAGGGGATGGACCGGTGTGGGAAGTGCCGGGTGTGTCGGGAAGCGCTGGATGCGTCAGGTTGGGAAGTCCAGAATATCCCCCGCACACAGGACGGCGCAATGATCGGTCATGCGGCGCTTGGTGGCACAGATGGCCGCGATGCCCGTGCAGTGCATGGGCGCAACCAGATCAATTTCCATGTCCTGAAAGCGGCGGATGGTTTCGCTGACACGCCGCAGCCCGACGCTTCGCAGGTGCATTCCGCCCATCAGCAGGGCGATATGCTGTCCCGGGAACGCGTGCTGCACCGCCGTGACACAGTTGATGACGCCGGGATGGGAACAGCCGAGGAACACCGCCAGGCCGCGGGGGGTTTCAATGACCAGCACCTGTTCGTCGCGCATCAGATCCGGCGCGTTGCCGGCTTCCGTGTCCACGAAGAAACCGACGGGGTGGTGTTCGAACGGATAGACATACTGGATGTTGGACAACAGGTGGATGCCCGGAAGGATCTCGCGGGAGGCCGTTTCCTTGACCCAGCGGAAAATGCCGGGGTCCAGCGTGGCGGGATCCCAAGGAAAGCCAATGTCACGGCGGGTCTGCTGGTCGGGATTGAGTGTCTGTTTGGGACGGAGGGCGTCTTCGTGCACATGCACAGGGATGATTTTTCCGACATTCGGGAAGTTTGGCAGCCCACCTACATGGTCATAATGACCGTGACTGAGCACCACCGCGTCCACATCGGCCAGCGAAAGGCCCATGGCGGAGGCATTTCTGACAAACACATCGGTTTGCCCCGAATCCAGCAGGATGGTGGTGCCTTCGTGCTCAATCAGCAGGGAAAGGCCGTGTTCGGCCAGAAATCCCCGCCGGGTGGTGCGATTGTCTGTGAGAATGCCGATTTTCATCTGCCTGCCTCCTGTTTCCCGGAATGTGGCTTCCGGACAAGCGCCATCGAAAAAGAAGCCCGGCCGGCGCGAAACGCAACCGGTCGGGACAACGAGAGGGCGTGGTAAGTGTCAGAGCAAATTGAGGCCGGAAAGGTTGAGTTTCCCGTCTTCCGCGACGAGATCCGCTCTGGCATGGATCCGCTCAATCCGGCCGACGAACATTTCATGGGAACCCGTACGGATGCTGTCGACAACCGTGCATTCCATGTTGACGGGACAGTCGGCCAGCAGCGGGGCGTTGACGACTTCCGCCGGTGCGAGCGCCACGTTTTTCACCGCGAGTTTGTCCTCGTCGCGGCCGCTGACGCTGCCCAGATAATCGAATGTGTCACGATACCCTTCCTCGACAAGATTGACCACAAAGCAACCGGTCTGTTTCACCATCTCGTAGGAATGGCGCGAGGGTACGATGCCGACCATGACCATGGGCGGATCGTAGCTGCAGTTGCTGCAATAGGCGACAGCCAGCGCGTTGTCTTTTCCGTCAGCTCCCCGGCAGGAGATGAGCACCTTGGGCGCGGGTGACATGGCGGGTTGAATGGCAGCGGCTTTCTTGTCCATGTGGTTCCTCCTGTGATGCATTGGTGTTGCGCATGGCGCACGTGGAAAAGGTGTTGCCATGGCGCCTGGAAGGGGGTTGCACATGGCGCGCCTGGAAGGGTGCCACACACGCTGCGCATGGCAGGGGGCACAGATGTGGGAATGGGATGAAAAAATGAGCATGTGCCCGAAACAATGATAGTCCTTTTGCATGCCTTGTGTCAACTCCATCCGCTGCGTCATTGGGAAAACGCTTCTCATGAGCCTTTCGCCGATTCCTTGAAAAGGCGCTCGCCGCTCTCCCGTTCCTTGACAGCGTTTCCGCGCCTGCGATAGAATCGGGATGCGCCGGCAGAAGCCGGATGTGACGTTCTGTCAGGATCACCGCGTTTCCAACAGACATGCAAGCATGCCATGAAGGCATGAAACCGGCATTTTGCACCCACCTGCCCGCAGGCGGCTTTTTTTGCCGTCCGCGCTTGCCGCGCGACCGCGGGGTTGGGAAAACGGATCAAGAGGAGTGTGTCACATGAAAAAAACTGGTGTGCGTAACCTTGTGCTGGCCGGCCTGTTCCTGGCGCTGGGCCTGGTGCTTCCCTTTTTCACCGGCCAAATTCCGGCCATCGGACAGCGGCTGCTGCCCATGCATCTGCCGGTGCTGCTGTGCGGCTTTGTCTGCGGTGGTCCCTATGGGCTGATTGTCGGCGTGCTGACCCCCCTGCTGCGCAGCGTGCTGTTCGGCATGCCGCCGATGTTTCCCACGGCGCTGGCCATGGCGTTCGAATTGGCGGCCTATGGTCTGCTGGCAGGCCTGTTTTACCGGCTGTTCCCGAAGAAAATCGGCTTTGCCTATCTGGCGCTTGTGCTGGCCATGATTGGCGGGCGTGTGGTCTGGGGTGTGGCCGCGATGATTCTGTACGGATTCGGGGGGACGCCGTTCACCTGGCCGATGTTCGTTGGCGGGGCGTTTGTGAACGCATTGCCCGGCATTGTGCTGCAAATTGTCGCCATCCCACCCATTCTGTTCGCGCTGCAAAAGGCAGGCCTGCTGAAGCGGGACGCTTGATGTTCAAAACCGGAAGCGTTGGCACGCCAACCCCTGGAGGATGTCGGGTCTGTGTGGGGTTGCTTCTTGAAACGGTCGATTCTGGAGGGTTTGTTGTATGGACAATGCGATGAGAACGCCATCGGCGGACTGTTCCCATGAGGCGTTGGCCCGGACCGTGGGGTTTTCTCCACTGTCCGTGCTCGAACGCCGGATCGAGGCGATGCTGCTGGCCGGGAATCCGGTTTGGCTGGCCATCGACGGGCGGAGCGCGTCGGGCAAGTCCACCTTGGCCGCGCGGCTTGCCGGGCGGTTTGACGGACAGGTGTTCCACATGGACGACTACTTTCTGCAGCCGGCGCAGCGGACGCCGGAGCGGCTGGCGGAACCCGGAGGCAATGTGGACAGGGAACGGTTTTTGGCCGAAGTGGTGGCCGGGTTGCGATCCGGGAAGCCCTTCGATGTCCGCCGGTTCGACTGCCGCGTCATGAAGCTCGGGGAGCCCAGACGGGTCACCCCGGGCGGGCTTGTGGTCGTGGAGGGCGCGTACAGCCTGCATCCGATGCTGCGGGAGGCTTGGAATCTCAAGGCCTTCCTGTCCATTGACGCGCAGACGCAGCGCGCGCGCATCCTCGCGCGCAATGGCCCGGATCTCCTCGAGCGGTTCCTTGCCGAATGGATTCCCATGGAGGAACGCCATATCCGGGCCCACGCGGTGGCGGCTGCCTGTGACGTGGTTCTCGATGGCGGCGAGTACATCTAACTTCAAATTTTGTATTGATGTTTTCGAATAACGGGCATATACTCTTTTCTTGGGAGTATGATGTCCGTTTATTCGTTGAATTTCAGCGGTTGCGATGGCGTCAAACGATACGGGACCGTGGCAAATCCGGCCGCAGGGCGAGACGGATGCGTGATGAAACTGATTTGGACATGCCCCGGCCGGTGTGACAGAGCGGAGCAGTAAAAGGAGCAAATCGTGGAAAACAGGCAGGACCCGGGAGCCGGTCTGCGGCCAGCCGCCGCAGCCGCACGGGAAGCGGATGCATACGCGGACGATGTGGGCACATGCACCATCGGCATGGTGGCCGAAGCCCTCGGGGAGCATCCGGAGACCCTGCGGGTGTGGGAACGGCACGATCTCATCCGTCCGGATCGATCCGGCTACCAGCGCAGATACTCCGAAAATGACCTTCGCCGCCTGCGCTTCATTCAACGGCTCATGAACGAAAAGGGCCTGAACATCGCGGGTGTGCGGCTGGTCATCGGGTTGTATCCCTGCTGGTACAACCGCCATTGTGCCGGCGGCGCGCGG
>JAEWSN010000211.1 GCA_023459915.1 Bacillota bacterium | reverse complement strand
GAAAGGACGGCGCGCGGCAGAGCGTGGCCGCCTGGAACGACACGACGGGCAACGGGTATCAGGACACGTCCGTATACGGTATCCTGACGCTGGTTGAAGCGGATGACGCCATGTTTGCCGACTTGGCCGACGCCGCGTGGGCGAAGGCAGCCGTTGAGGCACTGGTTGCAGAAAACATGATGGCGGGGCTCTCCGACACCACCTTTGGCGTGGCGGAACCCATCACCAGAGGCGATTTCCTGGCCTCGCTCATCAATGTGCTGAAGCTGGACGCGCAGGCGGACAAGAATTTCGCCGACGTGAAGGAAGACGCTCCATATGCAGCGGAAATCGCCATTGCCAAGGAGCTTGGGATTGCGTTGGGAATGGGCTGCAACCGGTTCATGCCCGACAAGGCGATTACCCGGCAGGACATGATGGTGTTGGTGGACAGGGCGTTCGCCCAGGCCGGCATCCCCATGACCGTGGATGCGTCCGTGACGCTTGAGGCATTTGCGGATGCCGCCCAGGTGGCCGATTACGCGGAAGACAGCGTGGCCAAGGCGGTTGTGCTTGGCTTGGTTGCCGATGAGGATGGCAAACTCAATCCGCTCGGCACCACCACCAGGGCCGAGGCTGCGGTGCTGCTGTATGGGATTTACACAAAATAATGCTTTGTATGGTACAGCAAGAACAATGCAAGCGTTGTTCTTGGGAAGCGTATGGTGATTTGAAAAACACTGACAGCATACGCAAGCCATGAATGGAGAAGACCACCCGGTTCAGGCGTTCGGCCTTGGCCGGGTGGCCTTTTTCACGATAAGCAGTGAGTGATTTGCTCACTTATGGCTTGATGGCCACTTCCTCATCCTTCACGATGGTTTGAAGAAAACGTGTCAGAATTACTGCGCATTCAGCCCGGCTGCAAACCCCCTTCGGGGCGAGGCGTTCCGGGGTGATGCCGGATATCAGGTCAGTGGCCACCGCCCAGCGCATGGCGGGCAGCGCCCATTCGGAAATCATGTCGCTGTCTTCGTACAGCGTCATGTCTGCGGTGGCGCTTATATCGTAGCCCTTGAAGGTTGCATAACGGTACAAAATGGCGGCCATCTGTTCGCGCGTGAGCTGATCTGTCGGGCCGAACGAGTTGTTGTCGTACCCTTCGACGATGCTGTTTCCAGCAGCCCAGATGATGGCGTCCGTATACCATGCGCCACTGGACACGTCGGCAAATGGGTTCAATTGGATGGAAGCCGGCTCGTTCTCCAGCCGCCAGAGTACTGTGACCAGCATGCCCCTTGTGAGGGTTGTTTCCGGTGCGAACTGATCCTCAAGCACACCGGTGTACAGCCCGAGTTCAGTGACATATTGAACGGCTGTTTCGTACCAGGCGCCTACTGGAACATCGCGATAGATGCTGCTTGCGCGCTGGCCTGTGGGGCTGCCTTCAGGAATGGGCTGATCGTTGAGCGGCACGGTTGTCGGCGCTGCCGGGGTGTTGGTGCTGCCGGAGGTGCTGGCAGAGGTGCTGGCACCGGTGTTGCCAGAGGTACTCCCACCGGTGCTGCCGCCTGTGCTGCCACCCGAACTGCCACCCGAGCTGGAGATGGGCGCGCTGTTGAATTGCGCGACATACACTTTGTCAACGGTGGTTGGTGTCAGTTCGGGCAACCAACCGGTGAAATTGTACTTGACAGAAGCAGTTGCGGATCTGCTGCCGTCGGCGTGTGTGGGAATAGTGCCGTAAGCGACACTGGTGGTGTCATCGACACTTCCGTCGCCGTTTGTATCCCAGTAGATGTCATACGTGCGTTTGGCACGGCTGAATTGCGCGGTATACGTGATGCTGCCGGTGAAGGCAGCCGGTTCCGGATCCCAGCCGGTGAAGGTGTAGCGGTATTCCGCAGTATTGGCTTTGCTCCCATCCGTATGGACAGGGACGGCGTCATACACGCTGTTGGTCGTGTCATCGACATCCCCGTCACCGTCGGTATCCCATTGGATGGGATAGGCAAGCGCGGCGCGGGAGAACGTCGCGGTGTAGGTCTTCTCTGCGGTGACCACTTCCAATGAGGGATCCCACCCTGTAAACAGGAATGTGGCCGCGGCTGTGGTGGGTTTGAAACCGTCGGTGTGGTAAGGCATTGAGCCAAACGTCGTAAAGGTGGTGTCATCGACAATGCCATCACCGTCGGTGTCCCAATGGATCTGATACATCCTGACCGCAATGCTGAACTGCGCGGTATAGGTTTTTTCTCCAGTTGCCACGGTCAGCGCGGGACTCCAGCCGATGAAGGGATAGGTGAAGGCAAGGGAGTCTGCCTTGCTGCCAGGGACATGGGCCGGGATGGTGCCATGTGCGACGGTGGTGGTGTCATCGATATCGCCATCGCCATCCGTATCCCAGTGGATCGCGTGTGTTTCACCGGTGACGATGGGAATCGAATTGAACAACGCGATGTAGTAGGCCTCACCCACAACCTCAACCACAGCCGGGGACCATCCGACAAAATCGAAAGTCATGTCTGTGGTCGGTGTCTTGCTGCCATCGGCATGCGTGGGCATTTGGCCGAACGGTACCGACGATGTGTCGTCATAATTCCCGTTTCCGTCTGTATCCCAGTGAATGGAATAGGCGCGCGGGATGCTGCTGAATGTTGCGGTATAGGTCGCTTCACCCACCACAGCAGTCAATGCCGGGCTCCAGCCTGCGAATGTATAGGTGAAAGCCGGTGCGTCCGGCTTTGTGTCGGCGGTGTGTGAGGGGAGTGTGCCGGATGGGACAGTGGTGGTGTCATCGATGACGCCGTCCCCATTCGTATCCCAGTGAATGGGATATGTCTGTGGTGCGTCCCCGACAATGTCAAACGTGGCGGTGGTGGTTTTCCCGGACACAAGGAAAGTTTCGCCATCCAAGTCGTGATAGGTCAGCGTCACTTCCTTGCCGGCAGGGATGTCGGAGACGGCCGCAATGAGGCCTTTCCCCACAACTTCGGCACTGGCGTCGCTGTACTCCTCGTCGCTCATGCAGCCGGCGGCCGCATACGTGAATTGAATTTCTGTGGTGTGCTCCGTTCCGCCCTCCTCATTGATGGTGGCAATGGTATCTCCTGCCAGAAGAATGTCATCATAACCGTCTTCATATTCATCAACATCCGAATGATTGTGCCCCCACAGGAACACGACATTGGGGTAGTCGTTCAGGATGTCAATGACATCCTCCGACCTTTCGGCGATGCGGTTGCCGTTATAGTGCAGGGGATAGTGGGACATGATAAAAATAGGAATGTCGTCCGGTGTGTTATCATCCTCAAGATAGTCTTCTAGCATGTCGATCTGTGTGTCGGTGAATTCCTGCACAGTACTCGACGTGACGTTGTTGCTCGAGCCGAAGCAGTAGATGAGGTAGTCCTCCGTCTCGGCGGCTTCGCCATTATGTATCAGCAGTTTAGCTGTGGCGTTGCTGTCCTTCTCGTTTTCATAATCACCGCCTGCTGTGGGCCCTGCGTACTGCTCATGGTTGCCTGTGGTGTAAATGCCGCCGTTGGTGACAAAGTCATCATGCGCGTCAACCGTGTCGATGATGTCCTGCACGAGTTCCCAGTACTCGTTGACACTCGAGGATGAGGTGGCGACCATATCGCCGGTGATGCCCATGTAGTCCAGTTCGGGGTAATCGTCTGCCAAATCGTCCAGCCAGCCATCAAGATTGTTGGTGTTCTCGCTCGTGTAGTGGGTGTCGGAGGTAAACCCGAGACAGCGGGTGTCGCCGGCCTCCCATGGTGTCACCGTTATCGCGCAGGTGTCCGTCTGTCCGTTTGCCGTCGCGGAGATGGTCGCAGTGCCGGCCAGTATCCCCGTGACCCGCCCGTTCTGATCGACCGAGGCCACTTCGCTCCCGATATCCACAGCCCAGGTGATGGGACTGGTGGCATTGGCAGGCGTGAGCGTCGCAGAAAGCTGAACAGCCCGTCCTTCCCTGACCGAAGCG
This sequence comes from Bacillota bacterium, assembly GCA_023459915.1. Classification (GTDB taxonomy): domain Bacteria; phylum Bacillota; class Clostridia; order DSM-8532; family DSM-8532; genus JAEWSN01. Next base: position 10,784 of record JAEWSN010000211.1, on the reverse strand, counting down.
GTTTCCGGAAGGGTGAGGCCGGTGGCTGCGATGGGTCTGGTGAAAAGGTGGATGTCGCTGCCGGCGCTGGTACTGCTGGAGAATTCTCCGTTGTCGTACATGAGGGAATATGTGCTGCCGGATTGCGATGAGGTGTATGAGAGGTTGAGGTTTTCATAGGCCATGGCCCGGCCATCGGTGTCAAGGTACAGCGTGGGACCATAACCCATGTAGAGCGCAAGGTCCGCGCTGCTTCCGCTTGCTGGGCTGAGCAACCACCCGCCGTCATCCTCGGTGGCAATCCAGCGGATGCTTTCATCCGAGGTTGTGATGGTGTCGTCCGTGATCACCTCGTCGGCCGCATCAGCGGTTTCGCCATCGTCGGAGGTACTGACCTCGTCGGCATCCAGACAGTGGGCGATGTCGCTGTCCACAAACGTGATGAGGTACTCGCCGCCATCACTGAATCCATCGGCCGGAACATATATGTTCCCCTCTGTGGTGGAAACCGTAAACTGAACCGTATAGGTTTTGGTGGTTGTGCCGTCTTCCGCGGTGACCGTGATGGTGGCTGAACCCGCGCCATCGACAAGCGTGCCCCCCGCATTCGCGGATATGGTTGCATCGCTGCTGTTGCAGGTGCCATTGAGCGTGACAGCGCTGTCTGCCGCGGTACCGTATGGCAGCGTGATGCTGTATGTTGTGGTTGCGGCGCTGAACCCGGGAACGGATCTTGTTGTGCTGCCAACCGTGTAGGTGAGCGCCGACAGGTTCGCGTTCGCACTGACCGTGCCTTCCGAGATTTCAATGGTGGTGGGTGTGCCCAGCACGTCGCCGTAGAGCCCGTAATATGTGATGACGATGAAGCTGCCATCTTCGGCAATTTCCATGACCATGCCTTTTTCATCAATGCCGCCGCTGTCGGTCATGCCGCCAGCCGCCGCATAAGTGAATTTGATTTCCTTGGAGGAGGAGGTATCATACTGGATGGATTTGTTCGCAGTGTCTGGAGAAAAGACAGTGCCGTAATTCGTGTCTCCCTGTGAGTGGTTGTGTCCCCAGAGGAACACCGTGTTCGGGTGCTCATTCAGCACATCGATGAGATCGTCCGCGTTGGCGGATTTCCTGCTGGAGAACTGGTGAATCGGAAAATGTGACAGGATGATGATGGGAATGTTGTCCGGTGCGGTGTTCAGGTAGGTGTCAAGCGTACCAATGTCGCCATCGGTGAATGTCTGGCTTGAACTCTCCGCGCCAAAGCAATAGACGATGTAGTTGTCGGCTTGCGCCGCCTTGCCGATTCGGATGATTTCGTCTGCCGTGGGATCGGTTGTTGTGGCGTAGCTTCCATCCGAATACTCATGGTTTCCGGGTGTATAAATGTAGCCTGTGGTTTCACAGTTGCCGACATTGTCTTTGGAAATGAGCGGGGAGGCCAGTGTGGTGTCCAGTATGGTCTGTACACTACCCCAGTAGTTGGACCCACCGGAGCTATAGGCGCCCATGTCGCCACAGAAGCCCATGTAGTCAAGCTCTCCCTCGTTCACAATGTCATTGGTGTCCAGTTCTCCCAGCCAATCCTCAAGATTGCCGTCGGAGCCGTGCACATCAGAGGTGAAGGCAAGGTGGTTGGCGCCTTCTCCGTGACTGACAGCGCCTTTCTGGAACAGGTAAATTTCAGCCTTGCTGTCCTCCGAGTGCGCGCGGAACGCTTCGTTGTAGTCGGAGTAATAGAGGTTGGCTTCTTCTGTGTACGTGGTTTCACCGTTGGGCGGGGTATAGGAAATGAGTGTTTCTTGGTCGTATTCCCATACCGTGCCTTGATTTCCGAGCGTCAGGCCATATGTGTTGGTGGAATCGTCATCCAATGTGACGTATTTGCCTGCTGCGCCATTGAACATGGTGAAGGCGGAGTCGTCTCCCTCCAGCACCCATTCCAACCCGGCCACGAGATCCTGCGGAAGTTCAATGGTGTCGCCCTGTACGAGGCTGGTCAGAACCTCGTCTTCCAGATAAAGGGTGTCCGAGTAATCTGTCGTGGCGGAGGTCATGGCAAGATATTTTTCTTCATGGAGAGCCACAATCAGGTAGGATGCGCCGGATTGGATGGTGTTCACGCGGGTATACCGGCTTGCTTCCATATACGCTGTTACAGTCAGCGGCACGCGTACACTTTCCTCCAGGTCGCCCTCCTTGATGGACACGTAGACCGTCGCGTCAGCCGTGGGAGCAGAGGTGAATGTCAGCGTCAGCGCCGAACCGATGAGCGTTATGGAAACGCCGGTAGGAGCCGCATCCCCGGTGCTGTTGGCATACAGGTTCGCGACAGGGCTGCCATAGACAGTTGTCAGCGTGAACGCGGCATCCTTCGTGCCACTTGCGGGCATGGCAAAGGTGTTGTTTTCGAAGATGGGGATAGGGGTTTGCGCTGCTCCCTGCTTCAGATACAACTGGATTGCCGAAGCGGAAGAGCTGGTTGTGTGCGCACGGAACCCGCTGTTGCTGGACGAATAGTATAACCAGGCTGCCTCCGTGAAAGCGTCATCGTTCCCGGGCGGCGTGTATGCAAAAGTTTCCTCTGCAGCATCGTATGCCCACGAGGTTCCGGTACTTCCCATATTCAGCCCATACTTCGTGGAGGAGGCAATGTAAAGCGTGCAGTATTTTGCAGCTTCATTGCTGTACAGGGTGAAGCTGCTGTCGGAGCCAGCAGGGATCCATTCGAGCGCTTCGGCCTCATCCGCGTTCAGAAGGACGGTATCGCCGGAAACCTGGTCTGAGATGTCGACAGCCGTGAGATAGCCATTTCCGCTGCTCGAGAAGCTGTTGCTCATGGCTTGGCTGTCGGTGCCGTCAAGGCCGACAATCAGGTAGGTTCCACCGGGTTGAATGGTGTTGACACGAGTGTAGGCATAGGTTTCCCTATACGCTTCCACGGTGAACGGTGTTCGTGCGCTCTCGGTGAGTTCGCCATCCTTGACCGAGAGGTAGTATGTGGTGTCTGCTGTTGGTGGAGCGGTGAACGTCAGGGTCAGGGCAGTGCCGGCCAGACTGGCTGAAACGGTGCTGCTTGGGTCGGCTGCCGAGTTTGAATCGTAAACTGTTGCGGCCGGAGTGGGAGATGTATATGTATTTATCAGCGTAAACGTCGCTGTTTTTGCAGTTTCAGTCGGCATCCGGAACGTGTCTTCAGAGAATTGGGGTACTGGCGTGAGGGAAGAAGTATTCAATTCATAAAAAAGGATGTCAGTACCCGTTTCGTCCAACTGAAAACCGGCGCTGGAGGCCATCAAGTAACAGGTATCGCTCCCGCTGCGGGTATAGCTCAACTCGCCTTCCTCATACGTCCAGGCCCTGCTGGAACTGCTAAGATAAAGAGATGAGTCCGTCGTGCCCGGATAAAGAAACCTTGCAGTATTGTCACCATTGGCAGGCTTGATGATCCAGTTGCCACTACTGCTTGTGATGTTCCAGACAAGGCTTTCATCATCTGTCGTGATGGCGCCGGAGGAGGTGACAGCAAAGTGGACCGCGTCAACCACATTTTGGGTATCGGGATCGGTTGTTTGCATGTCTTCATTATCAAGCGCATAGAGATCATCGCCATCCTTGTACACAATGAGGCACTGGCTTCCGGAAGTCGGTGTATCCACCTGTACATAGGTGGCGGATTCCGCGGCCATCGTGGGGATCGTCAGACCTGACATCATGGACAGGATCATGACGACCGTCAACAGTATCGATGTGGTCTTTCTCAAATGAGACATCATGGTGTATCCTCCCTTGTCATTTTGGGTCTGGTTGGTTTTCCGTTTCGATTAGGCTCTGCGGGTGGGGTGTGTCCATGCCGTTTTTCCGTACAACAAAAAAGCCGCACGTGCGGCAGGGATGTCTGCCAATCATGCAGCTGGACGGCCTGACGGTCATGTCGGGCTCACAAGCTTTGCGTCCACATTTTTCAATTTGTTTGCCAAAATATAGAAATTCCAAAGGAGTACGTGTCGGTTTCCGTAAAAGGTATACCGTTCAATAATTATACTTAGACAAGTAATGCAAGAATACACGGCCTTGGATCGTATTGTTTTGTTTGATTCGTCTTGAGTGATTGTATGTCATTTTATTCCTCTGTAGATGGATGTCAAGGGGGTGTGCATGATCGTTTTAGCTTTTTTTATAATGAAATCCTTCTGGTGGTTTTCTGGTGGAACCATAAGTAAAAAGAAAAACCCCGGCTTCCAGCTTGAAAAACGGAAGTCGGGGCCTTTGTGTTTTTTTGTGGTTGCCTTTTCTTGAACTTTAGCGGGCGAGCAGCGTGTTGGCACGGGCCAGGACGTTTTCAACGGTGAAGCCATAGGCTTCAAACAGCTTTTCAGCCGGCGCGGACGCACCGAAGTCGTCTCTGGCAATGATGTCGCCGTCGAAGCCCACGTAACGGTGCCAGCCAAATGACGCGCCGGCTTCCACCGCGAGGCGGGTCCGGACGGCACGCGGGAGGACGCTGTCGCGATACGCCTGGGTCTGCTCCTCGAACAGCTCCCAGGAAGGCATGCTGACCACGCGGACACCCACACCTTTTTCCTTGAGCTGCTTTCCGGCTTCGAGCACCAGCTGCACCTCTGAACCGGAGGCCATCAGCAGGATGTCGATTTTCTCGGAATCGAGCAGGACATAGGCGCCCTTTCCGGCGTCTTTTCCGGTTCCGTCGAGCTGCGGCAGGTTCTGGCGGGTCAGCACCAGAGACGTGGGAGAGGTTTTGCGCCCCAGGGCCGCAACCCAACCCGCAACGGTTTCACGGGTGTCTGCAGGGCGGAAGACGGTCATGTTGGGGATGCTGCGAAGGGAGGCCAGCTGCTCGATGGGCTGGTGCGTGGGGCCGTCCTCGCCGACACCGATGCTGTCGTGCGTCAACACATAGATGACCGGAAGGTTCATGATGGCGGCCAGCCGCATGCAGGGCTTCATGTAGTCGCTGAACACAAAGAAGGTGGATACATAGGGGATGAGGCCGCCGTGCAGCGCGAGACCGTTGGCGATACCCGCCATGGCGAGCTCGCGGACGCCGAAGTGCAGGTTGCTGCCGGACTTGTCTTCCGCTGTGAAAGATCCCCTGTTTTTCATGAGGGTCTTGGTGGAGGGGGCCAGGTCCGCGGAACCGCCGATGAGGTTGGGCACCAGCTCGGCCACGGCGTTGAGCACGTCGCCGGAGCTGGAACGGGTGGCGTTGGGCTTGCCGTTGTTGGCCCAGAACGCGTCGGTGTCCATGGCTTCAAGCGGCACCTGGCCGCTTTGCCAGACTTCCCAGGCTTTCAGCAGTTCCGGATATGCCGCGCCATAGGCAGCCTTGGCAGCTTCCCAAGCCTGCTCCCGGGCTTTTCCCGCTTCCGCGAGCGCCGCAAAGGATTGGCGGACTTCCTCTTCCACGGTGAAGGGTTCGGAAGCCGGCAGTCCCAGCCATTCCTTGGCGGCAACCAGGTTTTCCTTGCCAAGCGGTTCGCCGTGCGCAGAGGCTTTTCCCTGCTTGGCGGGGCAGCCATAGCCGATTTCGGTGGAGACGATGATGAGCGAGGGCTTCCCGGTTTCCGCCTTTGCGGCTTCAATGGCCTTGCTGATGGCATCGATGTCGTTGCCGTCCGCAACGGTCTGCACATGCCAGTTGTAGGCGGCATAACGCATGGCCACGTCCTCGCGGAACGCGATGTCCGTGTTCCCCTCGATGGTGATGCGGTTGGAGTCATAGAAGACGACCAGCTTGCCCAGGCCCAGCGTGCCGGCCAGGGAAGCGGCTTCCGAGGTGATGCCCTCCATCATGCAGCCGTCGCCGGACAGCACATAGGTATAATGGTCCACCAGCTTGTGGTCTGCCTTGTTGAATTTGGCGGACAGATACGCTTCGGCCATGGCCATGCCGACACCATTGGAAAAGCCCTGTCCAAGCGGACCGGTGGTGGCTTCCACGCCGACGGTGTGGCCGAACTCGGGATGTCCCGGGGTGAGGCTGTTCCATTGACGGAACTGGCTGATTTCCTCGATGGACAGACCGTATCCAAACAGGTGCAGCAATGAATAGAGCAGGGCGGAGCCATGTCCGGCAGAGAGAATGAAGCGGTCTCTGTCCTCCCATTTCGGGTTGGCCGGATTGTGCTTGAGGTGCTTGGCCCACAGGGTGTAGGCAATGGTTGCCGCGCCCATGGGGAGCCCGGGATGACCGGAGTTTGCAGCCTGCACCGCCTCGGCCGAGAGGATTCGAATCGTGTCCACATTCATTTTGTCTGTTCTTGTCATGGTAACCTCCGTCATTGAATCTTCTGAAAGCCTTTGCGCCCGTTGTCTGTCCGGCGGCAGCCGGAGACCTTCCGAAAATGGATTTTCTGCTGATATGGCACCGGCCGGATCGGGTAACGAGTAACAGGAATGGTCCGCGATGGGACCGCTCCCATTATACCAAGAACCGGAAGGTTTTGGAGTAGAACTTCTTGACGGATTCTGGTGTGATTTTGTGGCAGTTTGCAGTACCTTTGCACGACGACGGGGATTTTCAAGGGTGCGGGCCGGATGGGTGTATAATGGCACAGTATCGCAATGATTGGGAACAGTACCGCAATGATTGGGAACAGGAGAGGATGAACGGGATGATACCGCAAACAGAATTTCTTGAACGCATTTCGCGGCTTCGGGCCGCCATGGACAAGCACGATCCGGAATGGGGCACGGTGATGCTGGTTGGCCGGCTCAATCAATATTATTTTGCCGGCAGCATGCAGGATGGGCTCCTCGTCATCCGACGCGACGGCGCCACCGCTTATTTTGTGCGCCGCAGCTTTGACAGGGCCCGTGAGGAATCCGCCCTGCAGGATGTATATCCCATGACTTCCTACCGGGAAGCAGCCGGTGTGATTGGTGCCGATTGCGGCAAAACCTATCTTGAAACCGAGCTGGTCCCGCTGGCCATGCTCGAACGGCTTCGCAAGGCGTTTCATCTGGGTTCCCCGCATGCGGTGGATCGCATTGTCCTCTCGGTTCGTGCGGTGAAGAGCCCCGCGGAAATCGCCTTGATGACTGAATCCGGGCGGCTGCACCGGAAACTGCTCGATGAGGTGGTGCCGACACTGCTTCGCGAGGGCATGACCGAGGTGGAACTCACCGGCCGCATGCAACTGGCGATGTACGAACTCGGCTATCAGGGCATCACGCGGTTCGGCATGTTTCAGACGGAGATTGGCATTGGACAGCTGGGGTTTGGGGACAACTCCCTGTTGCGCACCAGCTTCGACGGTCCGGGCGGCATGAAGGGGATGAGCCCTGCGGTGCCGCTCATCGGCAGCCGGGAGCGGAAGTTGGCCAAGGGGGATCTGGTGTTTGTGGACGTGGCGTTCGGAGTGGAAGGCTACCACACGGATCGGACGCAGGTGTATCGATTTGGCGAAGAACCTACCGCGGAGATGGTTCGGCTGCATTCGCTGTGCCGGGAGATTGAGCGGGATGCGGCCGCCTCGTTGCGGCCGGGGGTTTTGCCGTCCAATATCTACAAGGCCGCGCGCGCCCGGGTGAGCCCGGAGCTGGGGCCGCATTTCATGGGCTTCGCCGGTCAAACCGTACGGTTCCTCGGCCACGGCGTGGGGCTGCAGATCGATGAATATCCCGTGCTGACCACCGGGTTCGACGAGCCGTTGCAGGCCGGCATGACCATCGCGCTCGAGCCGAAGATCGGCATCGCCGGGGTGGGCATGGTCGGGGTGGAAGACACCTACGTCGTCACGCCCGATGGCGGCGTCTGCCTCACCGGCGGCGAGCAGCCAATTGTTACAGTTCCGTTACGGTACCTGGTACCGTAACAAAGGAGGGCACATGGAGCCAGTCCATATCCTTGTGGTTGATGATTCGTAAGCGTAAACGGAACCCACGGATTATGCAGATGGTTTCCATATGAGAAAATTTCTCCATCAATCCAATGGAGGAAGGCCACATGGAAACGGATTCCCTGTTTATCGAACCAACCCAGCGAAAACGAATACCGGACGAAGCTAAACGCCAACTGGTTCTGGAGTTCCGACGAAGTGGCATGAAAATGAAGGACTGGTGCAACATTCGGGGAATCGGGTTCAGTACTTTCAAGCGTTGGCTGTACAAGCAAAAAATCGGCGACCAGGTTCCGACCCGAAACCCTGAAAGCAAAGCCCCTGCTTCCCCGGTTTCGTGGTCACGCGTGGATATCGAACCGGCCATAGAGCAGAGAACGGCATTGGGTGAGTCATCAGCTATCCGCATAGATGTCGGGACCGTCAGCATTCACCTTCCATACGAAACCCCAAGTATTACGGTACCTGGTACCGTAATCAAACCGCAACAATTCCGAGGATGGTTGACTTGTTGTGGATCACGATGCCACTTTCGACATGCGGCGCAATTTCTCCAATTGAAAGCGTGCCGTACAGCGGGGCCTTGAGCCGCGACTGGATGTTCTCCATTTCAATCTGGAAATCGTCCTCCAGGAACATGGCGCGCGAGATGCAGTTGAACAGCATCGGGGTGTGCGTATCGCTGCCTTGCCCCGCGCAGTCCTTCGCGATGGCCAGAGAGGCAGTCAGCAGGGTCTTTCTGTCCCCCCGAAGGATGTAAACGTCACGATTCTCGGGAATGTCCGCGACACAGACAATCTCACCCTCATCCGTGCAGGAGATGGGATCGCGGACCACGAGGCTGCCATCCGGTGCCACCAGTCCGAAGGGGTGCTCCTTTGCGAAAGAGAAGAAGTCCTCCCGAGACAGAATGATGTTGCGATGCGTTTCGATGGTGTCACGGTAGACATCCATGGCCCGGTATCCATCGAGCGCCTGCAGGATGTTCTGGTCTGAACCCGTGATGCGGTACGGCCCGTCCATTTGCTCCCATCCATGGCGCACCGCGACACGGGAGGTGCCCGCCAGCAGACACAGCATGAGCGCGTCCTGGTACAGGCCCCTGTTGTCAAACAGGCACGGCCGATGGGTCAGGTCATAATGGCCCGCGCCCCCGCCAAGCCAGGTGATGTTGCCGGACAGCTTGCTTTCCACGGTGTCGATGAGATCACGGAACTGGCTGGAAAGGCCGTCGACCAGAATGATGGCGGTATGTCCATCCAATTGCTGCAGCGCTTTGGGAACGCGGAACAGGAAGGGGCGGACAATGGTTTGAAAAACGGGACGAACCACTTGAACCAGCATGCCCTCGCGGAGATACTTGCCGTTGTGGAGCAATCCGGGGAAGATGCCGCCGAAAAAGGGGATGCTGCGTTCGTTCATGAGGGCGGTGATTTCGTCGAGGCAGTCATGGGAGCGGTCCGCCAGGAAGATCATGATCTTCTGATCTTCCTCAATGGTGCAGGTGTTCAGGTGGTCAACAAGAGATGCCATGTTGCGCAGGTACATGTGTCGCCTCCAAGTCGCTGATTGTGATGTGTCCGTGAAGGGAACCGAATGAGGTGCACCGAATGAGGTGCATCAAATGAGGTGCATCCGGAGTCTGAGAACAGGATATCATCGACTTGAGACGGGTGCCAGTAAGTTTATGTTAAGTATGGGAACCAGCGAGACAACACACCAAAACGAGGATGAAGGTGTCGTGTCATCTCGCGAAGGCGCGGAAGGGATTGTCCCGCATCAGCTTGCGGATTGTGGCCTCATCAACCCCCGCGGCGCGCAGCTTCGGCAGGAACACAGTGGGCAGATAGGTGAAAGGATCCGGTGCTCCGCCGTGAGGTTTCGCCGGATCGTACCAGCCGCGATCGTGGCTCAGGAGAAGCTGATCGGCATACCCGGCTTCGAGCATGCGCAGAATCAGGTTCAAATACTTCTCGTCTTCTCCCGGGGCACCAATGTTGTCATAGGATATCCACACCCTGCGTGCCGCCATTTCCAAATGGAGGGCCGTGTCCGGTTCGGCCTGGGTGTGGATCCAGATGAACCGGTCGGTCCGGTACCCCATGGATTCCAACACCTGAAGTTGATGACGCACGGTGGCGCCGCGGATGGTGTGGCTGCCAATCACGGCACCGGTGGCCATGCCCGCGCGCGCGGCCGCACGCAGGACTTTTTCCTCCTGTGCGGTCAGCCCGTCATCGCCTGCGCTGAGCTTGATCCAGGCAGCCTTGACGCCGGTTCCGCCTATGTTTCCATTCAGTTCGCCAAGCATCCAGGCTTCAAGCTCGGATTCATCCGCTTCCCGTACCCATGTTGGCAGCCAGGGTTCGCGATAGACGCCGGTCGGCACCACCAGCGGAAAATCCGCCGCCTTTGAAACGGCGAGCAGGAAGGGGACGTTGCGGGCCACACCGACAGGCGTGCATTCCACAAGCACATCCACGCCAGCCGCCTTTGCCTCTGTGAGCGCAGGCGCCCGACTGGCAACCACATCGGCCTGATCGGCCAACCCGAATCCTTCTGCGGTTTCCGTCCGCAGGTCCGTGAAAATGTGCTCATGCGACAGCATCACATTTATGTCATTCAATCCCATGGGGCCAAGCGTGGTATGCAAAACAGCCATGATGTTTCCTTTCTGTTACGGTACCAGGTACTGTCATCAAATTGTAACAAACCATGTTTTTTCGGGCGGCGCCCGTCGGGGTCAGTTTTCCAGATGGACGTCCCCCTCGAGAAGCACTTCCCGTAAAACACGATATGACATACTCCGTATGGGGATGTCTGCTTTTGCACAAATTGCCGCGGCGGTGCCGGATGCCTGCCCTTGCGCCATGCAGCTCACGGTGTTCCGGGTGGACATGTGGGCATGCCAGTCTGATGTGATGAGCATGCCGGACGCCAGCAGGTTGG
>JAEWSN010000210.1 GCA_023459915.1 Bacillota bacterium | reverse complement strand
GCGGCACCTGCCCCGGTGAGGTTTGCGATGTCATAAAACCCGCCGTTTGTTTGATCGGCAAACACTTTCCAACCCGGTTCCCCAAGGTCGCCGGCGGCGTAGTCCGCAGGGCTGGAGATGATGGACGTATTGAAATCATCCGCTTTGAGCCGGTTGATCCAGGAGGTGATGGTGGCCCCATCCACTGCCGTGCCGCCCGTCCCTCCGATGTTGCCGTCTGTGGCAATCACCAGGAACCGGTTCGCGCCGGCCGGCACCGCCTCCGCATTGGTCAAGTTGGTCAGCGCCGTGTTCAGGCCCGCCTCCGACCCGTCGTAATTCACGCGGGTGATGGTTGGGGTCAGACCCCGTGCCCGCATTTCGGTCTCGATGGCCGCCACGTTCGCGTCGAGCGCGGTTTGCTGCGCGGCGGGCAACGAGGTGTCCACCAGCATCGTGATCTCCGCGTTCGTGTTCGGCGAGCCGTTGTCAGGATTCCCGATGGCGCCGGACACTTCGCCGCGGCCTTCCAACAGTCCCTTGATGATGCCCTGGCCCACATTGACCTCGATGTCGAGGTCTTCGATTTTCGGTGTATAGAAGGCAGACAGCTGGCTGTTCGGCGCCGCCGTGAGGTTGGTCTGGATACCCTTGGTGACCAGCGCGTATCCGCCGACCATGATGTCCATCTGGCCATCCTCGGTCACATTCACATCCGCGGTGACAAGCTTGGAGATTCTGTCCACCAGCAGATTCCGCTGATCATAAAAGTCGTTGGGCAGGTTGCTGGCCGCCTCGGCAGAGGCGATCTTGATATTGAGATCCCGTATACGCTTGGTGATGTCGTTGACTTCCTCAATCCGCGTCTTGATTTCGGCATTCATGTCGGTCTGCAGCTTGTTGAGCTGGGAGCCGATGTGGTTGACATAGCGGACCAGGGACTCGGCGCGCTGGCGCACCAGGGACCGGATGGTGAGGCTTTCCGGTGCCTTGGCCAACTCCTGCCAGGAGTCCCAGAACTGGTTCATGGTATTTTGGAGGCCTTCGTTCATGGGTTCTCCCACAATGGCCTGCAGATCCTCCACCGCCTTGTAGCGGGTTTCCCAATAGCCCAGGCCGTTGCTGGCTGTCCGAACCAGGTTGTCCTGGAACAAATCGCGGATTTGCCGCACCTGCTGCACATCCACGCCCATCTCGATTTTCCACCGCAGCAGGTTTCTGGTGGGCGCGCCGACCAGAATGGCACTTTGACGGGCATACCCTTCCGTGCCAAGGTTGGACACATTGTGCCCGGTGACTTCCAGCGCTTTTTGGTTGGCCGACATGCCGGTGATGGCAATATCAAGTCCGAAAAAACTGATGGACACGCGGCGTTCCCTCCTTCGGTGGGGTTGGGTGTTGGTGCCTGGGACTGTTTCTGCGGGTGGTTCTTCATGACTGGGGCACCGTGTCTGGGTCATCGTGCTGGGTCATCGTGTCTGAGTCATCGTATCTGGGTCGTCGGCGCTTCAGGAGCGCAAATCCATCATCGACCGGGTTGGCCCGGTGTCCGAGATATCACGCCCCCCGCGGCCATACCGGGGCGTTGAGGACGTGGGTCTGGCCAGCAGCTGCAGGTTGAAATTCACATAGTCGAGTGATTGCTGCAACAGCTCGGCGTTGAGGGCATTCTGTTGCCGCAGTGTTTCCATGGCCGCGCGCAATTTGTCGCGCATGGCGCCGAGCCGCTCGGCCGCCTGCGGTTCAAGCTTGGCACACAAGGTGGAGATGGTGGGGTTCGGCTCGGTGACGCCCAGTTGTTCCGCGGCTTTTGCATTGAGTTGCTGGCGCACCTTTTCGAGCTGGTTCATCTGCTCCACCACCGCCTCTTCCTTGACTGTGACCGCCGGCAGATCCATGGGCTTGTTGCGTTTGAGCAGGTCGGTTTTCTCCCGGCCTATCGCCACGAGATTGCCGATTAGCAGTTCTTCATATTCCAAAGCCTTGATGAGATTGGTCATCCAGGTAGGTTCCATGGGGGTTGCTCCTCTTGGCCGATGCCATTGCCATTGTTTGCGATTTCTTGCCCATTCTTCGTGGCCCGTCGTTAGCCGGACCTCAATGTGTATATCGGAAGAAAACAAGAGCGGGATTACCGATTTTCCTCGGAAATCCCGCTCTGATTGGCATTTTTTCATTGTTTCAAGACATTCTGTGAGCAACAAAAGGATTCATCGGCAGCTGTCCAGGACAGGAGCCCGACCCATTGCGACCTGCGTCACAACAGGCGCCGGCGAAAACACTAAATGCGTTTCGCGGCCAGGGAAGCCAACAGCTTTTCGGTGATGTCCTTGCCCGAAACATTGTAGGTTCCGGATTCCACGGCACCACTGAGTTCGGCCACCTTTTCCTCGCGAACATCCGGCACGTTGCGCAACGCGCTCATGACCGACGCGAAGTCCTTGGCCTGGCTGGAAATGGTGAGCTCGTCTTTTTTGGGCGCCACTTCCTGCGCGCCATAGGCACTGTTGACCTTGGCTTTGCTGTTGTAGACCGGGGTAATGCCCGGCACGCTTCCATAAATCCTCATGACCATCCCTCGATTCCCGTTTTGACACGGTGGCTTGCCGGTCCGGATTGCTGATCCGGACACGATTCCTTTTGTTCTCATACCTGTTATCGACACATGGAACGGGAACCTTTAGCGGTATTTGATGGAATTTTCATTTCTTGGGCACCACAGGCCACACGCGCAGAAACTGTGTCAATCCGCTATTTTTCGTCGCGATGCTTGTAGCGCAATCCGCCACGATCCTCGTGGTTGCCCATGCCCCCTTCTGAACCTTGGGTATCCTTGACAAGCGTGCGTCCCGCGTTCATCATGTCACGGGCCAGGGAAGCCGAGCATTGGGCGCAAAAACGACCGCTGCGGATGCGGGCCCCGCATTTTTCACACTGGATGGCGATGGGACTGTTTTCCGCCACCTCCAGCCGACCATCCTTCAAGTACTTGTGGATGGTATTCTGGGGAACCTCCGTGGCCGCGGACACCTCCTGAATGGTGGCACCCGGATAGTCGCGGACAAATTTCCTCACTTTTTGAAACTCTTCTTCCTCGAGTTTCTTGCAGTCCTCGCACAACTGGGGACCCATGGTATACATGATGATTTTTCTGCAACGCCTGCAATTCTTGATTTCTGCCATATCACACCTCCGGTTTCCTTTCGGAGAACCTGTTTCCATGATACTGTTTTCCCACAATTCTGGCAACCGCAACCACAGGTCCCTCGATCAGCCTACGGGAACGCCATCATGCGTCCTTCCAGCCTACGCGAACGCCACCGTGATGGCATGGACGCGCAAGCCGCTCCCAAGATTCCCCGCCGCAAGCCACGCCTGCCGCATCACGCCCGCACAGGCGCACAGCGTGCTACCTGTCGTGGTCACATCATCCACCAGCAAGACGGTCCCGGGCGCGGGAAGATCCGCGTCCGCATACGGCACGAAGGAACCCGCCAGTGCCGCAAGCCTTTCCGCGCGATCCTGCCCGTTTTGGGCGCGTGTTGGCCGTCCTTTTGCCAAAAAGGTGGTGAGCAGGGGCGCCTGCAGCTCCGCCGCCACCCCCTCGGCCAACAGGGATGCCTGATTGTATCCCCGTGATCGCTGCTTTCGCGGGTGCATGGGCACGGGAATCACCGCCGAAAAATCCGGACATTCCGGCATCTCCCGAATCGCCTGCGCCATCAGAAAAGACAGTGTACGCGCATGACGGGGCTGACCGTTGTACTTCATTTGCCGGATGGCATGCTCCACACCGCCGGCATAGGGAAACGGACTGTACCAGGCGTCGAGTTCAGGCCAGTCCGGGCAGGCTTGCCAGACAGGCGGTTCCGGCTCCAACACACAACGGCACGGTTCACACAGCAGCAGCCCGGCATCCGGCGGCATCACGGCATCACACAGCACGCAGCGGGCAGGAAAGAACATGCGCAACGCCCACTCCCGTCTCCCGGGAGCGAGGCCTTGCAAGAACGGGATGTCGCGGGCCGGCCATCCGCCCGGATCCAGCACATGACTCATGGGCGCTCTCCCGCGAACGAAGCCGCGTCTTCCGACGCGTCAAACCCTTCGGTTTCTCCCGGTTCACCAAATTGTCCGGCCAACCGAAGTGCCAGCCCGCTGAACCGGTTCAAATTGCGGTTGTTTTGAATCATCCGGGTCAACGTCTGTTCCGAACCCACAATCACCACCATGCGGCGGGCACGGGTGATGGCCGTGTACAGCAGGTTCCGACAGGCCAGGCTGTCCGGCATGGCGCCAAGCGCCAGCACCACCACGGGATACTCGCTGCCCTGGCTTTTGTGGACCGTGACAGCATACGCCAGCTCCAAGCCATCGAGCTGCCGGGCCTCATAGCGCGATTCGCGGCCATCATCGAAGAGCACCACGGTGGCGCGGGTTCTTGCATCAATTTCCACAACGGTGCCCATGTCCCCGTTGTATACGCCCTCGCCGGGCACCGGCGGCTGGCCGGCATCCTGCCAAATCCAGGGCTGGCGGTACTCGTTGCGGTTCTGCATCACGCGATCGCCTTCCCGAAAAAGAACCGGCGTGTTTCCCCTGGACGCCTTGCCCTTCTGTGCGACGGGTTTGGTGTTGGACCCGCCATGCACACCCGTTTCCGCCGAACGCCCCTTGCCCTGTGGGTTCAGTGCCTCGCGCAGCTGCGCGTTGAGCGCGGTGATGCCCGCCGTTCCCTTTCTCATGGGCGACAGCACCTGAATGTCTGCAAGGGGATCGAACCCGTAGCGCTCCGGCAGCTCATCCCGGCACAGCCGCACCACGGTCTCCGCAATCTGGCTGTTTCGGAAACGCCGCACCAGGTGAAATTCCCCGAACTCGTCGGAAAACTCCGGGGTCTGACCCCGCAAAATGGCCTGTGCGTTGCGGGTGACCAGACTGTTGTCCTGCTGCCGGAACACCTGCCCCAGACGGGTCACAGGGATGACGCCACTGTCGATGAGGTCTCCGAGCACGCGCCCGGCGCCAACGGATGGCAGCTGTTCCGCGTCACCCACGAGGATCAGGCGGGTACCGGTCGCGCAGGCTTCGAGCAGCGCCGTGAACAGCGGCAAATCCAGCATGGACGCCTCATCAAGAATCACCACATCGGCCTCGAGCGGATCCTCCAGTCCCTTGCGGAACCGGATGGGGTCTGACCCCACCACCTCCAGCAGACGATGGACCGTCTTGGCTTCCAGGCCGGTGGCATCGGACATGCGGCGGGCCGCCCGGCCGGTGGGGGCGGTCAGGGCCACCTCGAGTTCCCTGTCCATGAACAGACGAACCAGTCCCTTGAGCAATGTGGTTTTGCCGGTTCCCGGACCACCGGTCACCACCGTGACGCCATACGCGCCGGCATCGGCAAACACCTTGCGCTGGCCATCGTCCCAACCCCAGGGGGCCAGGGTTTCCAGTGCCACCCAATCGGCCTTTGAGAGCTTGAACGCGTGGTGCCTGTCGATGTTCCGGAGTACCAGCAACCGCTGCGCCGCACGTTTTTCCAACACCAGCATCTCCGGGGCGTAAACCAGGCATGTCGGATCCGGGGTGGCCTGATGCGCCGGGAAGAACTTGTCAAAAAACGTGATGGTATCCACGCACCGGCTGAAGGTCACGGGTGGTGCATCCACAGATGAATTGCTTGGTGCATAATCCAATGAAGTCTCATCAGCAACACCTACTGCATTGCCGAATGCGACATCCCCTGCAGTATCCGAAGAAAAATCCGCAGGGGCTTCCGGCTCCCCGACACGCAACAAATCCCGTGTCTGCTGCAGCAACACCGGTTCGGGCAGGCACACATGCCCCTCGTCCACGGCCCGCCGCAGCAACCAGGCAACCGCCGCCTCCACCCGTCGCCTGTCATCGGCCGGCACGCCACAGGCCAGCGCCGCCCGGTCCACCTCCGCAAACGAGGTGCCAAGTGCCGGATCCAGCAGCAGATACGGATTGTCCCGCAGCAAATCGCTGACCGCCAGGCCAAAATGCTTTGCGGCCGCTTCCGCGCGCGCGGTGGAAATACCGAACTGCGTCATCCAGTGTGCCGCGTCCCGGCACGCCAGCTCAAACCGCAACTCCTCCGACGCCGCCAGCGCCTTGTCCGGCGGAAGGCCGGCAACTTCGGAAAGCCGCAGGGGATCCTCGAGCAGCACCTGCAGCGATTCGCCACTGAACCGGTCCACCATCCGGTGCAGGGAAACCCGCCCCAGCGCGCGCAACGGCACCCCCTCCAGGAACTGCCGCACCGCTTCCGGATCGGTGGGCAGGCGTCTGGAAGGAGGCAAAATGGGAGGCGCGTCTTGCGGCGTCATCTCCCATTCCGTTCGGCTCGGTTGGGCGGGCATCTCCGCTGATTCGGTCCGGTTCATTTCACTGCCTTTTTCAACAACGCCGCCTTGTCTGTCCGCTCCCAGGTGAAGTCCGGATCCGTGCGGCCAAAGTGGCCGTAGGCGGCCGTTTTCCGATAAATGGGGCGACGCAGATCGAGCATCTGGATGATGCCGGCCGGCCGAAGGTCAAAATGATCCCGAATGAGCTCGGACAATTTCTCCTCGGAGACCTTGCCCGTGCCGAAGGTGTCCACGAGAACCGAGACGGGGTGTGCCACACCGATGGCGTAGGCGAGCTGAACCTCGCAGCGATCCGCCAGTCCGGCCGCCACGATGTTCTTGGCCACATACCGCGCCGCGTAGGCCGCGGAGCGATCCACCTTGGTCGGATCCTTGCCGGAGAACGCGCCGCCGCCATGACGCCCCATGCCGCCATAGGTGTCCACAATGATTTTGCGACCGGTCAGGCCGGAGTCTCCCATGGGGCCACCGATGACGAAACGCCCGGTGGGGTTGATGAAGAAACGGGTGTCATCGAGCAGGGAAGCTGGGATGACCGGTTTGATGACCTTCTCGATGATTTCGGTCTCAATTTCCTCGTGGGTCATTGACGGATCATGCTGGGTGGAAATGACCACGGTATCCACGCGAAGCGGCTTGTCTCCATCGTACTCCACCGTCACCTGGCTCTTGCCGTCCGGCCGCAGCCAGGGGAGTTCTCCGGTTTTCCGGGCTTCCGTGAGGCGCATGGTCAGCTGATGGGCCAGGGAGATGGGCATGGGCATGAGTTCCGGGGTTTCATTGCAGGCATATCCGAACATCATGCCCTGATCGCCCGCGCCGATGACATCGAAATCATCGTTGTCGTTGGGATCGCTCTTGCGCTCCAGCGCGGTGTCCACCCCCAGGGCAATATCCGGGGACTGCTCGTGGATGGCGGTGAGCACGGAGCAGGTTTCG
>JAEWSN010000209.1 GCA_023459915.1 Bacillota bacterium | reverse complement strand
CCAGCACGTCGCCCGGCAGCAGGGCCGCAATGTGTCCGATGTGCAGCGAACCGTTGGCATACGGCCATGCGCCGCCGATGAGAATGTTTTTCATGCAATCCTCCTCCTGTCACCATGACGGAGGACGAGCGAAAGTGACTGATCTGCAATGCATGTCATGAAATGATCATGCACCTCATGAATGATCATGCATTGCACGAGTGATGATGCATGTCACGAATGATAATGCGTGTCATGAATGATGATGCGTGTCATGACATGATATCGAATGACAACAGATCAAAAACGCCCGTCTCCGAATCCTCTGATTCGGGGACGGGCGCAAGCCACGTGGTACCACCCCGGTTCACCCATTCCTCGCGGAATGGATCTCTTCAGGTGCGGGCACTTGGCCGACACCCTGTCTCTGTAACGGGAGAACCCGTCGTAGCCTGGAGGGATCCGCCAAACGGACACCGCTCTCGGTACGCAGCTCCGAGACCATGTTCCGTACCGGTTTGCTCGCCCTTTCACACCATCCGGGCTCTCTGTGCAGCGCTGCGGTACGTACTCTTCTCTTCGACGCCATGTTGTTTTTGATGCGATCATGGGCAACACAAATGCCTGTTGGGAGCAGAACCCACCCCGCATGGCCTCCGTGCTGCTTGAAAAGCATCATAGCAGATTGGGCGCCGATGTGCAACAATGGGGTCAGACCCCAACAAAACCTGAACCAGCATTGATGGGGTCAGACCCCAACAAAACCTGAACCAACGTTGACGGGGTCAGACCCCGTCAATCACATCGAGGAGGCCCGACATGCTGACCCGAGGCATGGATCAATACATCCGGGAAATGGCAGTGGACCCGGCAATCTGTACCCCATCGCCCTGTGCGCCGGAATCCTGCGTTTCGACTTCCTGCGCGCCGGCGCCACCCCGTGCCGGCACGCGCCGGCAACTGCCGTATCCATTCAATCTCAAGGCGGTTCGCGCATTGATGGAAAAGGGCGCCGTCTCATTCCACCCAAATGTCACCTTCCTCGTCGGGGAGAATGGGAGTGGCAAATCCACGCTGGTGGAGGCACTCGCGGTGGCGTCCGGCTTCAATCCGGAAGGCGGCACCCGCAACTTCAATTTCCACACGGCGGAGACCCATTCGGATCTGCATCGCCACCTGAGAATCACGCGCGGGGTGCGGGCTCCGCGGGATGGTTTCTTTCTGCGCGCGGAAAGCTTCTACAACCTGGCCACCAACATCGATGACTTGGATCGGGAGACAGCCGCGCTTCCGCCACTGATCCAGTCCTATGGCGGCCAGTCGCTGCACCGTCAGTCCCACGGGGAATCCTTCATGGCACTGCTGTTGAACCGCTTGGGCGGCCGTGGCCTCTACCTGTTTGACGAACCGGAGGCGGCGCTTTCGCCCATGCGGCAGATGTCCATGATCAGCCGGATGCACGAACTCGTCCAGGCGGATTCGCAGTTCATCATTGCCACCCATTCACCGATTTTGATGGCCTATCCGCACGCAACCATCCTCTCGCTGGATGACGATTTGCGGCCGGTTCCCTATCAGGAGACGGATCATTACCGCATCACCAAATCATTCCTGGACAAGCCCGAACGCATGCTGCGCGAGCTGATGACATAATTGGGGTCTGACCCCAGGTCCCGCGTTTACACCAGCCAGCGATTCACGAGAGGAATGCGCTTGAGCAGCAGAGACACGCCATACGACAGCATCAGGTTGATCAGGGCGATGAGCGGAATGGATAGGATGCAGGGCAACAGGTGAACCGTCAGACCGAATTTTTCAAACAGGTAGATGAAGAACACATGCACCAGATAGATGCAGAACGAGGCTTGTGACAGGCGCGGTGCCCACCATTCGAACCGATGGACGCCGTGTTTGGTGGTGCTTGTGACGAGCGAGAAGATGCCGGCGGCCAGCAGGGCAACCCCGATGGACATCCCCTCAAAAAAGAACTCGTTGAGTTTGTTGTCCCTTGCCGAGAGCATCGTGGTACCGCCCATGACGACGAAAAATCCCACAACGGCCAGGCCGATGCCGAGTTTTGCGGAAAGCGGCCGCTGCCGCAACCGATAGCCCAGCAATCCGTACCCCGCGGCGGCATAGGTCATGTTCAGCATCCACTGCAGGGGAAAGCCCGTGAGCAGTGAAACCGGCCAGAAGTGCCGCAGGGTTGGGTAGGCGATGCCCAGCGCGAACCAGGCACCCAGCATGTAGTGCCAATCCCTGTTGGACGCGTTCGCAACCAACAGCCGTGTGATTGGCAGCAGCGCGTACACCAGCAGGGTGATGTGCAGGTAATAGAAATGGAACACATGCTTGAACAGCAGCACTTCCTTGAACGCGTGCAGCAGGGCGGCCGGAGACAGGCCTTCCGAAACGGCCAGCGACCAGATTTTGTACGCCATGCCCCAGACAAGCAGCACCACCAGGACACGAAGCATGTTCCAGCCATACAGCTTCTTCAGTGTCAGGGGCTTTTCCGGGCGCAGCAGCAGCGCGCCGCTGCACATGAAGAACAGGGGGACCGCCGCCCGGGACACGGATCCCCAGAAAACACTTGAGATCCAGTCGAATGACAGGACGGGGAATCTGTACCCCGCGGATGTGGTGTGGATGACCAGCACCCCGAGGATGGCGATGGCCTTGATGATGTCAATGTCCATTGCGCGGTCCGGCGGTACCTGTTTCATCCATTGCTCCTTCTTGTCCATAGACGATTTCGCCCTGTGCTCATGCCTCATTGTAAAAGGACGATGCTGCGCTGCGGATGCTTTCGCGCACGCATTTTACGCGTCTGTCTGTTTCATCCTTTTCTTGTGCGCGTACATGCGCTGATCCGCCTCGTTCATCATTTCCTCAAGATCCGAGGTGGCGTCCCCCTGCACATACCCACGCGCGAAAGAAATGCGATAGGGCCTGCCCAGGCTTTCGGTTGCGGCACGGCATTTGTCCTCGAATCGCGCTTCAAGCCGCTCAATCTGCTCCTCGCCGACATCCCTGACCAGGGCGGCAAACTCGTCGCCGCCAATCCGAGCAAGGATATCCCTGTCCCGAAAGCATTGCCTGAGCACGTCCGCCGTTGTTTTCAGGGCCAGATCCCCGTCATCGTGGCCGTAGACGTCGTTGATCATTTTCAGGTCGTTCATGTCGATGAACACCAGCAGGAAGGAGGCCGGCGCGCCGTGAAGGTGACGGGTGCATTCCTGGAGAAACCCGCGCCGGTTGAACAATCCGGTCAGTTCATCGCGCATGGAAATGTCCGAGAGCTTCGTGTTTACGCTGCGCAAGGCCTCCAGCGCCCACTCGATGCGCTTTTGGGCGTGCTCCCGCTCCTGGATGAGGCGTTCGCCCTTGATGGTGAGGCTGACCATGAGCCGAAGATCGTTGACCCCGGTACGCTGGGCGGTTTTGGCGGAGGCGACGAGATAGCCGAAAACCTCATTCTGGAAGTACAAGGGCTGCAGCAGCAGGGATTCGTCCCTGAGCCTGTCCCACAAGGCATCGGGCAGCAGCTCCGAGGTCTGGAAGGGTTCGTTTTCATAGATCCGGCGGCCATCGAGATAGCCATGCAGTAGGCGGGCGTACATGGGCGGCTCGAAGTGATTGCAGGAGACGTCCTCGGGAAGATCCTCGTAGGCAACCAGAAAGCTGAAATCCAGGTTGCGTTCGTGCAGAAACCCTTCCAGTTGGTCGAACAGCTCTTCGGAGTTGAAGGTCTGGATGGTCTCCCCGATATTTGGCCCATGGTGGACGATTGCGTCCAGAAAAGGGTTTCGGATGGGGCGTTCGGGCGCGTCGCAACCGCAGGAACCGCGAATGACCAGCTTTGGCGAAAAAACGCTGCGGATGGGTTCCGGCGTCTTCATTTCCAGATTGATCGCATAGGACAGGTCTGTCTCCCGGGCGTCGTCGAGATTGGGCGCGTCCACCTCCAACGGTTGGTTTTCACGGGCCGCAAACTGGATGGCGAGCTGCTCGAGCGCGGCCACGCACAGGCTGTGATAGTTATGGGATACCGTTGTGAGGCCAGGGGTGACCTGGTCTGCCATTTCGATGTCGTCGATGCCGGTGATGACCAAATCCTCCGGCACCCGGATGCCGTGCAACCCGCAATAATCAATGGCGCCGATGGCCATTTCGTCGTTTGCGAAACAGACTGCGTCCAGCGAACGGCCGACGCGCGGGTGCAGCCGTGCCATGATTTCGTATCCGCCCCGCGTGGAATCGCTGCCCTGCAGGATATCCGTCCGCTCGTCGAAATCCGGGTGGATGCGGCCGATATGGTCGCGAAACGCGAACAGGCGCACCAGGGTATGCGGATCGGAAACCGGGCCGGAGACCCAGACCATACGCTTTTTCTGATGACGCACCAGGTGGTCGAGCAGGAGCTTCACGCTTGCGGTATCGTCGCTGCTGAAGCAGCTGAAACCGCGCAGGGGCGTTCCGATGAGCACTGCCGGCAACTGGAACCGGCTTAGAAAACGGGACATTCCTTCCGGCCCCACATGCATGCCCAGCTCGGAGGAGGCGACAATCATGGCGTCGACCCGATGCTCCGAAACCATTCGGTAGATGGTGTTGTAGCAGCGCGCGTGGAAAACGGGGGTTTCGAGGGCGCGCCCCTCGTACACGAGAAGACGGATGCGCCGCGCGGCACATGCCTGCTCGAGGGCCGTCAGCATGCGGCGGTGAATGCCTTGATCCAGATCGCTGACCAGAAACGCGAGGCATCGGATGCCATCGGGCTTCATCTCCAAAGTGGGCTGCATGTGCATCTCCCGTGGGAGGCGTTGACCTCCATGAAATGTGGATGCCGGTTGGTGGCGTCTTGTGATGAAATATATCATATTTGCAGGGCGGTGACACCCTGTCGGCGGATGCCTCGCCAAGGGGTCGTGCCCCCCCAAGCGGGGACGTTTCGTCAACCGGTTGTGCCCCCCAAACGGGGACATCCCGTCAACCGGGTGTGTCCGAAATGGCCAAATGGGTATAGGATAAGAAGGAGACAATATGACAATATGCGGAGGACGTATGAACGCACAGACATATATCGGCCGGCTCATCGAGGTATCGAAAAAGAAGTTCGCGCTCCTTGAGCAGATGTTGCAGTCCTATCTGTTGCAGGAAGAGGACCTCAATGCGGATCACAGCCAGGACGACGCGCAGGCGGCAAACCGCCAGCAGGAGCTGGTGGACAGGCGTCAGGCGCTGATGGACGCGGTGGACAAGCTCGATGAGGAGTTTCATGTCTATACCGAGCGACTCAAGCACACATTGGGCATCGAAACGCTCGATGAGCTCTCCCGCTTTTCCGTGGAAGGGCGTCAGGAGCTCAAAGAGGTTGTGGGGCGTATTTCTGGCCTGCTTGAGGAATTGTCGGATCGGCATCACAAAACGTCGCAGCATCTGGAGGAAAAGGTGCGCAGCGCCGGAGAGAAAAACATTCTCATCGGCAGAACCAAACATGCGTCCCAGGCCTATCAGCCGGGAAAAACACAGCAATCGTCCTCTGTCTATTTCGACAGGAAGAAATGAGGGAGCGCATGGCCATCAGGATCTGTCCGCACTGTCAAATGCCGTTCTCGCAGCTGGGTGACGAGGAGGTCTGTCCCACCTGCGCGCGCGACGGGGAGAGCAGGTTCCGGCGCATCAAGGAGTATCTGTACGATCACCCGGGCGCGTCCGCAACTGAATTGGTTCAGGCGCTCGGTGTCACCATGCGGCAGATTCAGCATTATTTGCGGGAGGATCGGCTCAGTGTGGTCGGTGACGGGTATTCCGGCCTCACGTGCGATTTGTGCGGCAAATCCATCAAGTCCGGCCGCTACTGTGAACACTGCGAGAAGGATGCCGCGGCCATGAAGAAACAGGCCTTGCGAAAGTCCGCGCTCCAGGACCTTCAGGACATGAAATCACAAGGCGCTTCCGGACGCGCCGGCGGCATCAGGGAGGGCTCGTCGGAGGAGAAGGGCGGCAAGGGCACTTCGGGCGGACGGGGCGGATTGCGTTTTCGGGGAGATGACAAGGGGCCGGGAGGCCGGCGCCGCTGAACGGCGACAGCGGAACGGTTTGCTCATTTCCCGGCACACCTCTATAATGGATCCATTGATGATTCCAGCGCAAAAAGTCGCTCTGCGACTTTCAACGACAAGTTTGTCTGCAAACTTGTCGTTACTGAAACAGCCTTTGGCTGTTTCAGTTGCCGGAATCGGTGATTCAGTGTCCTGAAGGCACGATATCGTGCCTTCAGGCTGCAGGAATTCAAGAATTCCTGCAGAACAACTCGCAGAAGCGAGTTGTTACACTGGAATCATTGATCATAAAGGAAACCGCCAACAATGGGTGGAGCCACGGTTGATGGCCGCAACCGCCAACGCTGTATGAAGCTGCCGTTTGCGGACAGGCTTTGTGACGAGGGAAAAACACGCGAAGCGAAAGGAGAGGACAACATGGACAAGGAACGCATCCGCCGCGCGGTAAGGGATATCCTGGAAGCCATCGGGGAGGACCCGGAGCGTGAAGGTCTGGTGGACACCCCGCGCCGGGTGGCGGACATGTATGAGGAGATCTTCGCAGGGCTTCACAAGGATCCGCTGGATGAAATCCGCATATTCAACGAGCCCGCTTGTGAAGAAATGGTCCTGGTCAAGGACATTCCGCTGCATTCCATGTGCGAGCATCATCTGCTGCCCTTTACCGGAATCGCGCATGTTGTCTACATCCCACAGGGCAACCGTTTGCTGGGACTTTCCAAAATCGCCCGCGTGGTGGACACGGTGTCCCGAAAGCCACAGCTGCAGGAACGCCTGTGCAGTGAAATCGCGGACACCATCATGAAGGCGGCGGATCCCATTGGGGTTGCCGTGGTGGTGGAGGCGGAGCACCTGTGCATGACCATGCGCGGCATCAAGAAGGCCGGCGCGCGAACGGTGACCTCCGCGCTCCGGGGACGGATGCGTTCGGACGCCAGAACACGCGCGGAAGCCATGGCCCTGATTCAGCACGGATTGCGCTGATAGGGCACATGCCGCACAGATTGCGCTGACACGACACATGCCGCACGGGGTGCGGCGGGGAGAAGGAGTCCAACCGCCCATGGAGCGGATCAACCATATTTTGCACAACCCGGCATACCGGGCGCATTTGAAACGGACGGAGCGCAGGGAGAAAAAGCGCCGGTTCTGCCGGCACAATCTTCAGCATGCGCTGGATGTCGCGCGCATTGCGTATATTCTGACGCTCGAAGCCCGGCTGGACATTCCGAAGGACATTGTGTACGCGGCCGCGCTGCTGCATGACATCGGAAAATGGATGCAACTGGAGCAAGGCGTTCCCCACCACGAGTCCAGTGCCATGCTGGCGGTGGAACTGCTTCAGGCGGCCGGGTATGCCGAACCCGAAATCCAGATGATTACAGGTGCCATTCTGAACCATCGCACCCGCAACCAGCCGGAGGGAACCTTCGACGCCATCCTCTACACGGCGGACAAGCGATCCCGGCTTTGCTTTGACTGCAAGGAGTTCGACCGCTGCGACTGGAGCGACGAGAAGAAGAACCGGAACCTGTTCCTGTAAAAAAACGGCATAAACCGTCGATGGATATGATAACAAACCGGCATGAACCGACAATGCGTATGAAAACAAACTGGAGGCAGCTGTGCACGCAAGGGTTGGCAACACACAAATTGGCAGCCGGACATTCCATTGGGGTGCCCGGGCTTACATCATGGGCATTCTCAATGTCACGCCAGATTCCTTTTCCGATGGAGGTGTCCACAGCACGGTATCCGCAGCGGTTGCGCATGCCAGGCGCATGGCCGATGAAGGTGCGGACATCATTGACATCGGCGGGGAGTCCACCCGGCCTACCCATACC
This sequence comes from Bacillota bacterium, assembly GCA_023459915.1. Taxonomy (GTDB): domain Bacteria; phylum Bacillota; class Clostridia; order DSM-8532; family DSM-8532; genus JAEWSN01. The sequence continues at coordinate 6,460 of JAEWSN010000209.1, read as the reverse complement.
CCTGTGACCGCCGCGCAGGAGATGGAAAGGGTTCTTCCGGTGATTCGGGCGGTGCGGGAAGCATTGCCGGAGATGCCGCTGTCCATCGACACGATGAAGGCGGAAGTTGCGGGCGCGGCGGTTGCGGCGGGCGCAAACCTGGTCAACGATGTCTGGGGGTTCCGGCATGACGCCGCCATGGCCCGGACCGTTGCGGCGGCCGGTGTGCCCTGTTGCCTCATGCACAACCGCGCGGAGCCGGTGTATGCGGATCTGGTTGCGGAGGTGTGCGCGGATCTCATGGAAAGCGTTCGCCTGGCCCGCGAAGCGGGGATTCCGGATCATCAAATCATCCTGGATCCGGGAATCGGGTTTGGGAAAACCCGTGAGCAAAACCTGTTGTTGCTGCGGCATTTGCACCGCGTTTGCGCACTGGGGTTCCCCGTGCTGCTGGGAACCTCCCGCAAGTCCGTGATTGGGCTGACCCTTGCGCTGCCGGTCACAGAACGGCTGGCGGGCACCCTGGCGACGACGGTGCTGGGTGTTGCCGGCGGCGCGGATATTCTCAGGGTCCATGATGTCAGGGAAAACGTACAAGCCAGCCGGATGGCGGAAGCCGTCCTGCATGCGGGAGAGGATGCGTGGTCATGAGGGGGAATGCGGAGATGAACCGGCTGCAGCCCATGGGCACACCCATGGATGCCATCACACTCGAAAATCTTGAAATCCGCGCGTTCCACGGCGTGTTGCCCGAGGAAAAACGGCTGGGGCAAAAGTTTCTGCTCACCATCGACATGGAGACGGACTTGCGGGCCGCCGGGCTTTCCGACGACTTGACACTGTCGGTCAGTTATGCCGACGTAGCCCACGAGGTCAACCGGGTTTTCGCCGGCACCTCATACAATCTCATTGAGGCGGCTGCGGAACAGGTGGCCCGCCACCTGCTGCTGACCTGGCCGGCTTTCTCGCAGGTGACCGTGCGGGTGCGAAAGCCCTGGGCGCCGGTGGGCCTGCCGCTGGAGGCTCCCTCCGTGACGATCCGTCGCGGTTGGCATCGGGCGTTCATCGCGCTGGGCGCGAATCTTGGAGACAAGGAGGCAACGCTGCGTGCCGCGCTTGAGGGGCTGGAAACGGAAGCGACGCGGGTGACCGCTGTTTCCGGATTTCACGCGACAAAGCCGGTCGGTTATCTGGATCAGCCGGATTTCCTCAATGCCGCGGCGGAACTGCGCACACTCCGAACACCACACGAACTGCTGGCCGATCTCCAGGCGGTGGAGACGGCCCACGGACGTGTTCGCGACATCCGCTGGGGGCCGCGCACCCTCGATTTGGATCTGCTGATGTATGACGCGCTGGTGACGGATCATCCGGATCTCGTGTTGCCCCATCCCCGGATGACGGAACGCCGGTTCGTGCTCGAACCCCTGTGTGAAATTGCGCCCTGGCTGCCGCATCCCTTGACGGGCCGGCGAATGACCGAACTGTTGCAGGAGTTGCCGCGATGAAGCATGTGCACTGGCAGACGGTGGTGTCCGCCACCTCGGACGCAGGATGGGACGCGGCGGTGGCCCGGGCTGCCGAATGGCTCCGCAAGGGAGCACTGGTGGCTTTCCCCACCGAAACCGTATACGGGCTCGGCGCGGACGCGCTGAACCCGGAGGCCGTGGCCCGGATCTTTGCCGCCAAGGGGCGACCCTCGGACAATCCGTTGATTGTTCATATCGCGGACATGGACGGACTGGCCCCGCTGGTTTTGGATATTCCGCCGGTCGCGGGCCGGCTGATGAACCTCTTCTGGCCCGGCGCGCTGACGCTGGTGTTTCGGCGGAGCGCCGCGGTGCCCGACGTCGTCACGGCCGGGCTCGACACGGTGGCCGTCCGCATGCCCGTGCATCCGGTGGCCAGAAGGCTTATCCGCGCGGCCGGCATCCCTGTCGCGGCACCCTCGGCCAACCGGTCGGGGCGGCCTTCCCCCACGACGGCCGCGCATGTGCGCGAGGACATGGAAGGCCGGATCCCGATGATCCTGGATGGCGGCCCCTGTGAGGTCGGCGTGGAATCCACGGTGCTCGATGTCACGGTGATGCCGCCGATGATCCTGCGGCCGGGGGGGGTCACCCGGGAAATGATTGAAGCCGCCATCGGCCCGATCGCGTTGGATCCGGCGCTGGCGGGAGAAACGGAACGGCCCCGGGCGCCGGGCATGAAATATGCCCATTACGCGCCCACGGCCCCCATGACCCTTTATGAGGGAGAGGCCGCCGCCGTGGCGGAACGGATGCGGCAGGAGGCAAGCCGGCTTGCCGCGCTTGGCCGGCATGTCGGTGTGCTGTGCTCCGCGGAATGGCACGCGGCCTGGCGGGGTCAGACCCCGGAAGACCGGGTGCTGCCGATTGAGATCGGCTCCCGCCAATCCCCGGAAGTGGCGGCGGCCGGCATCTTTGCGGCGTTGCGCGCGTTCGATGCCGCCGGGGTCGATGTGATTCTGGCAGAGGGCGTGCTGGAATCCGGCGTGGGACACGCGGTGATGAACCGGCTGCGCAAGGCGGCGGGGGGACGGATTGTCCGGTGTGGAAAGGGAGATACGGCATGAATCAAATGACAGCTTCATCGGGCGCGGATGGGAGGCATGGCACGGGCCAGCCGGAACGGCGCATCCTGTTTGTCTGTACGGGCAACACCTGCCGCAGCCCCATGGCGGAAGTGCTGTTGCGGGATATGGCGGAGAAGCGCGGACTGGCGGATGCGGTGGAAGTGATGTCCGCGGGCATCTACCCGGTGGCGGGAGATCCGGCAACCGCGGGGGCGATTGCTGCGGTCAAGACCCTGAAAGGGATCGATTTGCGAGGCCATTCGGCGCGACTGCTCGACGCGCGTCAGCTGCGGGAGGCCACCGTGGTGCTGGCCATGACGCAACGGCATGTGGAAAGCATTCGGGACGCGTTCCCGGATTTGGCGGAAAGGGTGTACACCCTCAAGGCGTACGCGGGGCATGATGTGCGGGACACCGACATATCAGACCCGTATGGCACTTCCGATGAGAACTACCTGGCTTGTGCGAGGGAGATTCTGGCGGCGCTTGAACGCGCGGAGGAGAAGCTGCTGGGGTAGCGTCCGGGGCATGTTGTTGCGGCAACCTTTATTGGCTCCCGCTGGTGCGAAGCATCTTTATCATATTGCAATGCGTCGCCAATAAAGGATAAAATAGTCCGAAGGAAAGGGGTGTCTTTCTGTGAAAATCGCAATGGGATCAGATCATGGCGGGTTCAAGCTCAAAGAGGCTGTCAAAGCACATTTGACGGCTATCGGCCATGAGGTGGTGGATGTGGGCACACATACGGAGACGTCCTCCGATTATCCGGAGTTCGGGCGCAAGGCGGCCGAACTGGTGGCGGCCGGCACCTGTGAGCGGGGCATTGTCATCTGCTCCACCGGTATCGGCATTTCCATCTCGGCCAACAAGGTGCGCGGGGTGCGCGCCGCGCTGTGCACCGATGTGTTCACGGCAAGGCTCACGCGCGAGCACAACGACGCCAACGTGCTGGCCATGGGCCAGTATGTGGTCGGGGAAGCCCTGGCCATCGCCATCACGGACACATGGCTCGGTACGGAGTTTTCCGGCGGAGAGCGGCACCGGCGCCGCATCGACGCCATTTCCCGCATCGAGTCGGATGGACAGACATAAGAAAAAGAGATACAGGCCGCCGGGCGAACGGCTCAATGGGGAGCCGGTGAGGAGAAGAACATGCAGAACAGGGACAATGTACTCGTTTTCGATCATCCGCTGATTCAGCACAAGGTGTCGCTGTTGCGCGACAAGAACACCACATCGAAGGAATTCCGGGAACTGGTTTCCGAGATTTCCATGCTGATGGGCTTCGAAGTCACCCGCGACATCCCGCTCAAGGAAGTGGAGATTGAAACGCCGGTGGCCATGGCGCGAACCAATGTCATCGCCGGCAAAAAGCTTGCGTTTGTTCCCATCCTGCGTGCGGGACTTGGCATGGTGGAGGGGATGCTCAGCCTCATCCCCATGGCGCGGGTCGGTCACATCGGCCTGTACCGGGATCCGGAGACCCTCCTGCCGGTGGAGTATTACTGCAAGCTGCCCGATGATGTGGAGGAACGTGACGTGGTGGTGCTCGATCCCATGCTCGCCACCGGTGGTTCGGCCTGTGACGCGGTGATGTTCATCAAGAAGCGCGGTGTCAAGAACATCAAATTCGTCTGTCTCATCGCCTCTCCCGAAGGCATTGCCAAACTGCAGAAGGACCATCCCGACGTGAGCATCTATTGTGCCGCCGTAGACGAGAAACTCAATGATCATGGATATATTGTCCCTGGCCTGGGTGATGCCGGAGACCGGCTGTTCGGTACCAAATAATCTGCCTTTCACCCAAAGGAGGCCATCATGTCCGATGCCACCGTCAAGCACACCCGCCCCTCCTGGGACGAGTATTTCATGGACATCGTCGACCTGGTCAGCAAGCGTTCCACCTGTCTGCGCAGGCAGGTGGGCGCGTTGATTGTCAAGGACAAGCGTATCCTCACCACGGGCTACAATGGCGCGCCGCAGGGCACCAAGCACTGTCTGGAGCTTGGATGCCTGCGCGACCAGCTGGGCATTCCCTCGGGGCAGCGACATGAATTGTGCCGCGCCACCCATGCCGAACAGAATGCCATTGTCCAAGCCGCATATTCCGGCACCTCGGTCAAGGGCGGCACCATGTATGTGACGCATCAGCCCTGCGTGCTGTGCGCGAAACTCGCCATCAACGCGGGTATCGTCAAAATCATCTTCCGCGGCGACTACCCGGACGAGCTGGCCATGGAGCTGCTGCAGGAAGCCGGGGTGCGTGTGGTTCGCTACGAGCCGGGAGCCCCATGAAGGAGACGCCATGATCACCATTGAGTACGAGCATCTGGTGGCGTTTTTTGTCGCGTTGATCGTCGCCTTTTTTTCCACCCCCATCGCCAAGCGGATCGCCGTTCGTGTGGGTGCTGTGGATGTTCCCAAGGATGACCGGCGCATGCACCGCAAGCCCATGGCCCTGATGGGCGGGCTTGCGGTGATTTTCGGTTTCTTTGTTTCCGCCCTGTACAGCTTTTCCACGCGCAATTTCAGTGAATTTTTGCAGCTCCTGGGCACCTGGCGGGTGCTTGGCCCGGTGCTGGCCACCCTGATCATCATCGCCATGGGTATCATCGATGACATCCATCCCTTGAAGGCAAGAACCAAATTGCCGTTCCAGGTGATCGCCGCGGCATTGGTCGCGTCTTCCGGCACCCGCGTCATCGCCATTTCCAAGCCGTTTGCGGACATCGCGCTCGGCCGCCCGGAAGCGGTGCTGCTCATCGGCGACATCCTCTCCTATTTGGTGACCATCCTGTGGATTGTGGGAGTGACCAACGCCATCAATCTCATCGACGGGCTCGACGGCTTGTCGGCAGGGGTTTCCGGCATTGCCGCCCTGTCGCTCTTTGTGGTCGCCGTCATCAAGGGGGAGCCTGAGATCGCCCTGCTCTCCGTCACGCTGTTTGGCAGCGTCATCGGTTTTCTGCCCTACAACTTCAACCCGGCAAAGATTTTCAGCGGGTCCACCGGTGCCTATTTTCTTGGTTTCATGCTCGCCGTGATTTCACTGGCGGGAACCATGAAATCGGTGACCGCCATCTCGCTGGCCATCCCCATTCTGGTGCTTGGTCTGCCGCTCTTTGACACGCTCTTCGCCATGACCCGCCGTTTTGCGAACGGACGACCCATCGGCGAAGGCGATCGCGGACACATCCATCACCGGCTGGTGGACATGGGGCTCTCGCACCGCATGTCCGTGATTGTCCTCTATGTCATTTCCGGCGCGTTGGGGCTTGTGTCCATCACGCTGGCAGACAAGGGCATCCTCATGGCCATCCTGCTGATTGTGTTCATCCTTGTCTTCATCATCGGCGGAGCCAGAAATCTCACGGAGATGCGGCAACGCGCCGACGATGAAGGGGATGGGAATGGGACGCCGCAAGAAACAGATTCCGACAGAACAGACCCCGGCAAACCCGGTTCCGACAGAACAGAACCCGGTAGAACCGATACGGAAGGAACAGACCCAGCCCAAACCGCATTGGACCGCGAACCGGAAGCTTCCCAGGCACCTGTTTCGCCTCAACCGAATGGGAAACTGTCAACGCCCCCCGCGGCAGCTGACAGCAGGGAGGAAAAATGACCATGCAGCGTCCATTGAAGGTGATGACCGTTTTCGGCACACGCCCCGAAGCCATCAAGATGTGTCCGCTGGTGAAGGCCATCGTGCAGGATCCGCGCATGCAGTCCATTCTGTGCGTCACCGCGCAGCACCGGCAGATGCTCGATCAGGTGCTGCAGATTTTCCAGCTCACCCCGGATTTCGATCTCAACATCATGAAAGCCCGGCAGACCCTTACGGGCATCACCACCCGCGCGCTCGACGGGCTCGCGGAGGTGTTC
>JAEWSN010000208.1 GCA_023459915.1 Bacillota bacterium | reverse complement strand
AACCACGATGGGGCTGTTGCTGTATGTGATGTTTCTGGGCATCCTGATGCCGCAGGTGCGCAGGGAATTGCGGGTGCTCCTGGTGGCGGGGCTGTCCGGTCTGCTGCACTGGGGGCTGAGAATGCTTGGCTGGCTGCCGGACGGCTGGAGCCTGGTGGCGGCGATTGTGCTGTCGGTCCTTGTGGTGGACGGCCTCAAGGGACGGCATGCCGGTGAGGGACGTGCGGCATGACGAAAAAGGGCGTGCAGCATGTCGAAAAAGGGCATGCGGCATGTCGAAAAAGGGCATGCGGCCTGACACCGAGCCACGGAAGAGGAGACGACGCATGAATAGAGGAGACGACGCATGAATAGAGAAGACGACGCATGAACAGAGGAAACGGCGTATGAACAAAGGAGAGCACACATGATCAGACCGGAAATCGCCTTGTTTGTGCTTGGCCTGGTGGTGGTGACCTATCTTCCCCGGCTGCTGCCGTTCGCGTTCCTTCGGGCGGACAAACTGCCGGCCCGCTGGCGCAGTTTGTTGGGGCACATTCCGCACGCCGCGCTGGGCGCATTGCTGATTCCGGGATGTCTCGATGGTGTTGCCAGACAGCCGGTGCCATCCCTGATTGGGATGCTGGCCGCGGCGGTGGTGCTGTGGTTCAAGCCCAACATCCTGCTGGCCATGGCAGCTGCGGTGCTGGCCGCGCTGCCGTTTGTCGCGTAGCGGATTCGGGACTGGCCGCAATGCGTTTCTTCCGTGTCGGTTTCAGTGTTGGCTTTATTGCAGGATAATGCATGGATGTCGTGGCGCTGGCCGCGTCGCCGCTTGAAGATTGGAGGGGATCCGCATGAGTGAAACCACAACCCTGACCTATGGCGTATTGGCGCATCCCGGACACAACCGCGTGTACTTTGACGCCTCGGTATCCCTGTCCCTTGCGGAACTGACATTGGCCATCCGGCATTTTCAGGCCCCATGCGGGGATGTGCGGATGCTGGAGGTGGAGGGCCTGCGCCTGTTTGCGTTTTCGGCAAGTCTCCCGCTGTCCGAGGCGGATCTGACCCTTTTGTCGCGCTTGTCGTTTGTGTTCGGCCTCTTCCTGCTTGAACCGCGACAGGAAAGCCATGTCCTGGTGCCCATCCGGAAGCGGACCCATGGCGTGCTGCCCGAGGATGTCAGCACCATTCTCAAATACACCGGCAAGACCAACGAGCTGTTCACCCGGCTGCTGCTCAATGTGGGTCTGTTGTCCGGTGATTTCGTTCACGAGCCACATATCCGGATGCTCGACCCGGTTGCGGGCAAGGGCACCACCTTGTTCGAGGCGGCCATCAATGGCTGGGATGCCTATGGTGTGGAGATTTCAGAGAAGGCCGTCGAGGACGCGCGTCTCTACTTCAAGAAATATCTGGAGACCGGCAAATACAAGCATACCCTGGAGCGGGAGCGGCTCAGCGGGGAAGGCCGACATTTTCGGGCGGCCATCTCGCGGTTTTCGTACGCCGTCTCGAAAGAAGCGGTCAAGTCCGGTGACAGCCGTCATTTGGTGCTGGTGGAGGGCGACAGCCGATACGCCAACCACTATTTCAAGCACAACCACTTCCATCTCATCGTGGGAGACTTGCCCTACGGGGTGCAGCACGGCAGCCATGGCGCCGCCATTCCGGCCAAGCCGGGGACGGCGCAGCGGGTTCACCCGGCTGGCAAAAAAGGGGGGAGCCCCCATCATTCCGAGGGCGGGAACATCACCCGCAACCCCAGGGAACTGGTACAGCGTTGCCTTCCGGCGTGGGTGGACGTGCTCAAGCCCGGCGGCACACTGGTGCTCTCGTGGAACCGGTTTGTCCTGGAGCGCGACACGCTGGCGGGCGTGCTGCGGGAGCGCGGGCTGACCGTGCTGGAAGACCCGCCGTATCAGCAATTCCTGCATCGGGTGGATCAGGCCATCAACCGGGATGTGATGGTGGCCCGCAAGGAAGCACATCACGGGCAGTGATGGGATAATACAAGTGCCAGTCAATAAGAGGAGGAACTCAAATGCGTTATCAGGATTTCAGCAAGGCATGGCTTTTTCAATACGGACCCGGCGGTGCGGGCACCAAGGCCGACAAGACCTGGACCGAGGTGGATTTGCCGCACGACGCCAGTATTTCCCTGCCCCGTACGGCAGACGCGGTGGGCGGAGGCAGCAATGCTTTCTATCCGGGTGCGGTTTGCTGGTATGAAAAGGAGCTGGAATTGACGGAAGCGGAATCGGGCAAATCCGTAATGCTCGAGGTGCAGGGCGCCTACATGAACGCGGTGGTGCTGGTGAACCGGCATATCGCCGGTCGGCGACCCTACGGGTACAGCGCGTTCCATTGTGATCTCACCCCCTGGCTGGTGCCGGGGAAAAACCTGGTTCGCATCGAAGTCAACAATGGCGGCCTCGCGAACACCCGCTGGTATGCCGGTTCGGGCTTGTATCGGCCGGTTGGGCTGCTTGTTGGGGATGCCGTGCGGATTGAACCCTGGTCCCTGCAGGTCACCACGCCGGAGCTGGGGCCGGAGGAGGCCAAGGTGCAGGCGTGCCTCTCTGTCCGCAATGACAGGTCGGAACCCGTAAATGCGCGGGTTCGGTTCGAGGTGAGGAAAATCAGCTCCGGAGAGAGCGCCGGCGGCGCGGATGGCGAGGATGCCGTATTGGGCCCCATTGTCGGGGAGGGTGAGGCACAGATCGATCTGCCCGCCGGCGCGGCCACCATGGTCGCCACGACCCTCGGCGTGCGGGACATCCTGCCGTGGTCGCCGGAACAACCCGCGCTGTATGCGCTGCGCGCTGCAGTGATGGGGTCTGACCCCGTTACGGGGTCTGACCCCATGATCCTTGACATGGAAACCGCCCGGTTCGGGTTCCGCACCGTTTCGGTGGATGCCGTGAACGGGTTCCAGCTCAACGGGCAAACGCGCAAGCTCAAGGGCGGCTGTGTGCATCATGACTGCGGGCTGCTCGGTGCGGCCGCGTTCGCGCGGGCGGAGGAACGCAAGGTGGAACTGTTGAAGGCGAGCGGCTTCGACGCGGTCCGCTGTGCCCACAACCCGCCGTCCCCGGCGTTTCTGGATGCCTGCGACCGGCTGGGCATGCTGGTCATCGACGAAGCCTTCGACTGCTGGCGTCACGGCAAGAACCCCGGCGATTACAACCTGTGGTTCGAGGAATGGTGGGGACGCGACCTCATGGACATGGTGCGGCGCGACTTCAACCATCCCAGTGTGGTGATGTGGTCCACCGGCAACGAGATCATCGAGCGGGACGGCCGTTCGAATGCCGCGGAACTGGCGGAGAAGATGGCGGAGATCGTGCGTTCGCTCGACAAGACGCGCCCGGTCACCAACGCCT